>NZ_KV821524.1:61787-68757 GCF_001815675.1 Neisseria sp. HMSC065D04 | reverse complement strand
TCGCCTTGTCCTAATTTAAATTTAATCCACTATAGCTTCATTTTCTTGCGAACCGTGAAAAGGCGGATTGCCGTGTGGCTAGGCAGGTCGTCTGAAAACTGTTTTCAGACGACCTTTTCACGGAAGGCGGATTAGAATTTGTAATTGACGTTGAACATTACATTACGCGGTTCGCCATAGTAGTTGTTCGCGCCTTTGCTGCTGACTTTGTTGTTCTCGTAGTAGTAACGGTTGAACAGGTTGGTCGAAATCAGTGCAAGTTTCAGGTTTTTCGATGCCTGATAATCAATGTTGGCATTGAATACCGCATGACCGCCGCGCTTCACGCCGTAGAGGCTGGCGGTTTTGCTTTGTGCGGTTACGCCGCCGCCGATGGTCCATTTTTTGCCGTCAAACGGCAAGTTGTAGCTGGTGTGGAGGCGCAGCATGTGTTTTGGCGTGTGCAGGCTGAAATTGGTGCCTGCGGGGACGGTGCCTTTGCTTTCCGCTTCAAGATATTTGGACCGGTTGAACGTATAACCTGCAAACAGTTTCCAATCTTCGCTCAGGTTGCCGGATATTTCGGCTTCGATGCCTCGGCTGCGGACTTTGCCGACGGGTTCCCAATACCATTTTTGGTCTGCCGTATCCCAAACCTGCACCGCGCGGTTTTTCTGTTCGATGTCAAACAGGACAAACGAGGTATTCAGCTTGCGATCGAACCATTCGCCCTTCCAGCCGATTTCGTAGTTCGCGCCGGTAACGGGGTCGAGATAGGATTTGTCTTTGCGCTGATTGCTGTTCGGTTTGAAGATGGATGTGTAGCTGGCATACAGGCTTTGGTTCGGCGTCAAATCGTAGGTAACGGCGAAATAGGGATTGAAACGGACGGTTTTGCGGTCGGTAACCGAATCGGGATCGTTGTCTATCTTGCCACCCGTGTAGAAATAGTCGGTTATATATTTCGATCTGATGTGGTTCCAACGCGTACCTGCCATGATGTGCAGTTTTTCTTTCAACATATTGAAACGGAAGCCCAAAAGCAGCGCGTGGGTGGTGCGTTTGGAATGGGTTTCCCAATACATCTGATAAGGTGTGGCGTACCAGTCGGCGGGTTCGGCGATTTCGTTGCCGGTAAAGGTCATCGGGTCTAAGGAAACGCCCGGGTTGTATTGACGGCGGCTGCCGTTGTTTTTGGTGTGCGTGTAAGTGTATTCGGTAAAGATTTCCTGCGGCACGCCCGCAATTTCAAATTTGCCGTTCAAATTGTTTTTGAAAGTCAGTTGTTTTTCGTCATTGTCGTAGCGGCTCAACCAGCCCGAAGCCAATGTGCTGCCGGGCGTGTAGCCTGCGTAGGACGTGGACGTATTGTAAATGCCGCTGTTTTTCTTGGTATTTTCGTTGTAGTTGTAATCCAGCTTGCCGGTATAACGCCAGTTGTCGTTGAAATAGTGTTCTACTTCGGCGAATGCGTTCGCTTTGTTGTAAACGCCTTTGTTCCAGTTGTAGCCCAGATAGGTATCGCGCGGAAGGTTCAATGCCACGCCCCAGTCGTCGGGTTTGGTGTGTTTGCGCTGATAGAGGCCGCCCCAAGTGATTTTGGTGTTGTCGCCGACGGATGCGTCCATCACGCCGTAAAGCGTGGCATTGCCGCCTTTGACGCGGTCTTTAAAATTTTTGTCGCGTTCCAATGCGACGACGGCGCGGCCGCGCAAAGTGCCTTCATCGTTCAGACGACCTGAAAAGTCCCCCGTGGTGCGGACTTTACCGAAGCGGTCGATTTGGACTTCGCCCTGAATAATGCGTTCGCCAGTGGGGCGTTTGCGTACGGCGTTCACCGAACCGCCCGGCTCGCCGTTTGCCTGCGTCAGCCCGGTCGCCCCGCGCACGACTTCGATATGGTCGTAAACGGCGATGTCGTTCATGCTTTGCGCATCATACATCGGATTGTTGATGGCGCCGGGGACGGTAGATGAGATTCCGTCCTCTTCGATTTGGTCGATATAGAACCCGCGCGATTGGAAGCGCGGAATGCCGGCATCACGGATGACGTTTACGCCGGTGGTGGTTTTCAGGGCATCAACCAAATTGGTAATCCCCTGCTCATTGATTTGTGTCTTGGTAATCACGCTCACCGATTGCGGCGTTTCTTTTGGGGACAAGGCAAGGCCGGTGGTGGTGCGCATGGCAGAGGTGGTGTAAGAGTCGCGGTTTTCGGTGCGGGTAGAACGGTTTTTGCCGGTTACGTTGACGGTTTGCAATTCCGAAGTCTGTACAGGCTGGGGGACATTCTCGGCAAAAGCAGTATAAGGTAATGCAGCAGCAATGAGGGCAAGGGTTTTTAAAGGTTTCATGCGTAATCTCTTAGGTTGTGAAGCAATATTGACTTCGGCAAAGAATGTTTATATATGTTTTGATATTTCATATTCTTAACTATCAAATAAATAAGAATCATTTCATTTTATATTATTGTAACCATTTTGTAATTTAATAACATAAAATCATGATTGAATAGGTGGCTTATGTTGTATTTTTGATGTTTTTGTCAGGGAGGCTAGTTGAGTGCAATAGATTGTTTTGTATAAAACGGAGCAGTATTGCTTTACTGATATGAGGAAATATAGTGGATTAACTCTAAATCAGGACAAGGCGACGAAGCCGCAGACAGTACAGATAGTACGGAACCGATTCACTTGGTACTTCAGCACCTTAGAGAATCGTTCTCTTTGAGCTAAGGCGAGGCAATGCCGTACTGGTTTAAAGTTAATCCACTATATGTATTTGAGAATATGAGAAGAAAAGGTCGTCTGAAAACGGTTTTCAGACGACCTTTGGGTTATTTGCGGTTGGGGTTGATCCATTGCCATTGTTCGCGCAGGGTGTTTTCGAGGGCTTTTTGTTTTTCCTGCGGGCTGTTGAGGCCGTCGGTCAGGCGGTTGTAGTCGATGGTGATGGACGGGTTTTGCACCGTGCCTCTGATTTTGAGCGGAATGGGTTTGTTTTGCGGGTTCAGGGCATTGCGGATGAGCAGGTCTTCCGATAGCTCTTGGGTGCTGAGGTCGGTATAGCCGCTGCTGACAACATGCAGGCTGTCGGAAAAGAGTTCGGTGTTGACATGGCGGCTGATGCCTTTGTCGATTTCGCTGTTGAGGACGAAATGGTGGAAAGGGGTTTTGGGTGGCGGGGTTTGTTGGGTGTTGTCTTTGCTGATGATGCCGTTTTTGAGGATGTTGTCCATGTCGATACCGTGCCATGCGCCTTCGGAGATGTTGAGGGTCAGCATCCCGTTGAGGTTTTTGAGCATTTGCTCGCGGTTGTTGCCTTTGGTGGTCAGGTCGATGACGGCGTTGCCGTTGCCGCTGAAGCTGTGGAAACCGAACAGGTCTTGCAGCAAGGGTTGGATTTGTACGCTTTCTGCGTTTTGTTGGAGGTGGTAGGAGAGGGGTGTGGTGTTGGCTATGCTGATGCCGCCCTCGGTACGGCCTCCGTAGAGTCCGGCTTTGAAGTTGCTCAGGGTGATATGTTCGTTATTGGCGGTCAGCCGGGTTTCGACGTTGTCCAATTGGAAGCCGGGCGTTTGGATATTGTTGACCTTGATGCTGGCTTCGATATCGGGGGTGTTGGCGTGGTTGAGAAATTTCGGGTAGGGGTCGTCTGAACCGGCTTGAAAGTCTTCCAAGTAGGGGGTGAGGTTGAGTTTTTGCAGGGCGACGCCTGCTTCGAGTCTGGGTTTTTGCTCGGCTTGGGTTTGGTATTTTAAGCTCAAGGCAACGGGTTGGCGGTCGAATGTGCCTTTGAAACTGCCTTGCCAGTTGCCGGAATCGGTTAGGCTGAAATTTCCGTCGAGCATGCTGATAAAGCGCGGTTGGGGCAGTCGGTTGACGGTGTCCTGCAGGGTGGTAATGCGCAGGCTGTCGGATTGCAATCCGGTTTTTTTCTGCCACAACATGGGGCCGCTGACGGTAAAGCTGGTTTGGCGCAGTTGGTTTTTGTATCTGCCGTTGAGATCGAAGCTGTCCAGGGTGATGACGCTCGGACGCAGATTGGTTTTGTCGAGTTTGAAGGAGCCGTCCCATTGGCTGTCGGGCGAGCCTGCGGTAAAGGCTCCGCTGACGGTATTGAGGCTGAGGTGGTTGTCTTTGAAGATGAGCAGGGGTGCTTGGGCGGTCAAGTGGAGGTTTTGTTGAACGCTGTCTGCGCGCAGGTTGATGTTGCTGACTTGCAGGGTGTGGTTTTGCGTTTGCCAGTCTAAGGCACTGGTGATATTGATTTTTACCGTGTTTTGGTCGCGGCGGCTCTGCGCTTCAAAGCGGAGCTCGGGAATGCTCCAGTTTGCTGCGTTGGTTTGAAGCAGGCCGTTGCCGTTCCATTCGAGGGGGAACTGCGGGTTGCGGATGTTGCCGCCGATTTTGAAACGGCGGCCGTCGGAATCTTCCGAACGGAGGTTGAGGCTGAAGTCTTCGATGGTGTACGGTGTGTTGTCGAGTTTTAGACGCAGGGTGCTGTTTTCTACGACGAGGCGGTTGAGCGTGGCTGTGTTGCGTGGCTGCTGCCAAAGGTCTTGCAGGCTCCATTTGCCGTTTTCGGCACGTTCGATTGAGACATCTGCGCCTTTAAGCACCCATTTTTCGATAATGGGCGTGTCGTTCCACAGGCTGCTCCAGCCGATTCCGATGTTGGTTTCTTTAATGTGGATGGCGGCTTGCGTGCTGTTGGGATAGGAGATGACGACGTTTTTGAGGGTAAGGGTAGGGCGGGGGAACCAACTGCGCCGGATTTCAGGGCTGAAGCGGATGGTGCGTTGGGTTGATTGCAGGGCGGATTGGGTAAGGGTTTCGATGCGTTTGGGTGTGAAGAAGTTGTAAACCGATGCGTATAGTCCGGCTGCGGTGGCGATGACCGCTATGAGGCTGAAGATGAGGAATTTCAGCCAGAATTTTCCGGAGTTTGGCAGAAGGTTCATGGGCTTTTATAAAAATTAAAGTATAAGAGTATAGCACATGCCTTTGGGATGGTTGGTGCGACAGGACAGAGGGTTGTAAATGGGTATGAATGGTGGTTGCGGGTTTCAGACGACCTGATGGTTTGCTATGCCTTATAAATATGAATGTGGGCGGTTTGCACTTGTCCCTTTGTGTTGAGGTATCGTTTGGATAAAACGTGGCTATATAATGCAGGTTCTATTGGTATGAGGAGGGTGTCGATGATTATCGTAATGCGCAAATGGTCGAGTGAGGAATCTGTTCGACGGGTGGTGGATACGATTCGCAGCCGTGGCTTGCGGGAACATATTTCGCGTGGCGAAGAAAGGACGATTATCGGCGCACTGGGCGACGAGCGGGTCTTCCATTCCAATGAATTGGCGCGGCTGCCCGATGTGGAGCGCGTGTTCCGGGTTTTGAACGATTGGAAAATCATCAGTCGGGAGGGGCAGCCTGAAGACAGCAAGATTTCGATACGGGGTGTGTTGTTTGGCAGCGAGAAGGTTTTGGATATTGCGGCGGATATCAATCGGATTGAGGATGCGGATGCGGGATTTGTCGATCCGTTTTATCTGTCGGCACGGCCTTATGCGGAAATGGACAACGGGAGCGAAAAGGCGAGAATCCAACTGATGCAGCAGGATATTCGGCGGCTTCATGAACAGGGAAAACCGATTTTGGTGCGTATCCGCGATGTGCGTCAGATTGATGAGGCTTTGAAGGCGCAGGCAGACGTTTTGTATCTGGGCGGAGAGCTGATGGGGAATCGGGTCTTGTTGGATGAAGTGGGTCGTCTGAATACGCCGGTAGTGTTGTGTAAAGATAAGCATCATCGGGTTGATGATTGGCTGGCGGCTGCCGAACACATCGCTTTACGCGGCAATCACCATATTATCTTAGGCGAGGCGGGGACTTTGAGTTTCGAGCCGGAGCATGCTTATCGTTTGGATGTGGATGCGATTGTCAGGGTGCGGCAAACCTGTCATCTGCCGGTGATTGCGAACATCACGCGGTTGTGGCACAACGATATGCCGCAACATATCTTATATCGGTTGGCGCAGGCTGCCGGTGTCAATGGGATTGTCGGTTCTGGGGTGGATTGATATTTCAGTTTTTGAATAAATTTTGGCATAAAATGCTGTTGCGTGGGTTAGGCGTATATCTGCCTTATTTTGTTATCGACTTTTCAAGGTGGTTTTTGAATCCGGATAATGGGATGGTAGATATACCCTGGCTTACAGCGGGATTTTTATAGCGTTTGGGATATGGATATTGCTTAATCAGGCGTCAGGAATGGGTTATCAAAACCGTAGATAAAAAAAACCATTCATACCAAGGGAGAAGTATGAATGGCCAATACATTGCGGGAAAACGTCTTACTTGCTGCACCGCCCAAAAGGGATAAAAGAGCGGTGTGTGTCAGCGATTTGAATTCTAGCAGCATTAGTATTAAATGCTGTTAAGAAGTGAAATCTTTTGAATAAATTGCGCGAAAACTTAGATAGACGTTAATTTATTGAGATAAGCGGTATTAAATTTGTTGTATTTTAAATTTCATATGTCATATTTTTGCAACAACCATTTTAGAAGGTCGTCTGAAAAACTATTTTCAGACGACCTTTTTGTATACGGGACATACCAAGATGCGTAGCAATGGCATTTTAATTCCATCGGGCAAAATGCCACTATTGCCGCTATCCGTCGATTTGCCCGCTGTTGATGGGAAGGACGTGGGTGCAGAACCGCCATTCGTGTACCGCTTGATCATCGATATAGGCGTTCGGTTTGGGTAAAAATGCTTGGAAACATTCCGATATGCCCAATTCTTCTGCGCTGCGACGGGCGTAGTCGGTTCCTCCGCTGCTCCAGAGGTAAAGCATATGTCCGTTTTCATGCAAGCTGCGGACTTGGCGGATGACTTCGGGCATGGGAATGCGCGTGCTGCCTACGCTTCTGACAAGGGTGTCGTCCGCATCAATATAGTGGATTAAATTTAAATCAGGACAAGG
>NZ_KV821524.1:47932-61687 GCF_001815675.1 Neisseria sp. HMSC065D04 | reverse complement strand
CCGTACTGGTTTAAAGTTAATCCACTATAAAAATAACGGAAGGTCTGCTCATCAGTTTGATTGCTTCAAAATGGGTGGGGTGATGTCAAAAAGGTCGTCTGAAAAACCTTTTCATATTTTCTATCGTTGTTTTGTTCAATTAATGCTTTTTTGTTAAAACGGGTTTATTGGTTCTCCCGTATCCATTTTTCCCAACGCTCGAACAGGGCGGGTTGCAGGGCGGCGATGACGGAGCGTTTGAAAACGTGTTCGCCGCTCCAGAAGTCGTCGCCTTCCAAAGTGGACAGGTTGCCGCCTGCTTCTTCGAAAATCAGCGCACCGGCGGCGTAGTCCCACAGTTTTTGCCCACCGTGGACGTAAACGTCGTAGCGTCCGCTGGCGAGGTAGCACCAGTCGAGTGTGCTGCTGCCCATGCTGCGGATGGTGCCGAAGGGGGCGAGCGTGCTCATGCGGCTGGTGAGTTTACCGGAGCGCAGGTATTTGATTTCGACGCCTGCGATGGCTTCGCTGAGTTTTTTATCGACGGTGCGCAGGGGCAGTGGTGTGCCGTTAAGGTATGCGCCTTTGCCGCGTTCGGCGTAGAAGCATTCGCCGCTGACGGGGTTGTAGATGATGCCGAGCTCGGCGCGGCCGTTTTTGACGAAGGCGACGGAAACGGCGAAATGAGGCAGTCCGTTGACGAAGTTGTTGGTGCCGTCTATGGGGTCGACGACCCATAGCCCGTCGGTATGCGCGTGTAGTTTCCAGAGGGTGGTTTGTTCCTGCACGCTCATTTCTTCGCCGAGCATGGGGCTGTCGATCAACAAGGGCAGGGCGGCGGCGAAGGCGGTTTGGGCGGCGAGGTCGGCTTCGCTGAGCATGGAGCCGTCTTCTTTGCGGTGCGACGGGGTATTCAGGAAGCGCGGCATGACTTCGGTTTGCGCGATGTGCCGGACGACTTTTTGCAATCGGTGTAACACTTTTTGTCCTTGTTTTTGCGGTTGGGGTGCGAAATCGTATAATCGCGTTATTATATCCGTTTTCACTTGAAGAACCATGTCCAGATTTTATCTGCCTGATGCTTTATATGCGGGGCAAGTCGTTGAACTGCCTGATAATGTTGTGCGTCATTTGAATGTTTTGCGCGTGCGCTGCGGGGAGGAGGTCGTTTTGTTTAACGGCAACGGCAAGGCGTATCCTGCGCGCTTGGATGTTTTGGAGAAACGCCGTGCCTGTGCGGAAGTGTTGCGCGAGGAGGAGAAGGACAACGAGTCGCCGCTGAAAATCACGCTGGTGCAGTCGGTATCGAGCGGCGAACGTATGGATTTTACTTTGCAGAAAAGCGTGGAACTGGGCGTGGTTGCGATTCAGCCGGTGATCAGCGAACGCTGCGTCGTGCGCCTGAGCGGCGAGCGGGCGGATAAACGGGTGGCGCGTTGGCAGGAAATTGTGGTGTCTGCCTGCGAACAAAGCGGCAGGAATATCGTGCCGGAGGTATGCCCGCTACTGCCTTACCGCGAGGTTTTGAAACAGATGTCGTCTGAAACGACCAAGCTGTTGATGAGTTTGAACTGTGCCCAAAGTTTGCGTGCCGTCAAGCCGTTTTCAGACGACCTGATTTTTATGGTCGGGCCGGAAGGCGGCTGGACGGACGAGGAGGAGCGGTTGGCGTTTGAGGCGGGATTTCAGTCGGTAACGCTGGGCAAGCGGGTGTTGCGGACGGAAACCGCTTCGCTTGCAGCGATTGCGGCGATGCAGACGCTTTGGGGGGATTTTGTGTAACCGGGTCGTCTGAAAACGGGATGGGAAACGTAAATCCCTAGATGGTTTGAAAAGTAAATTTCATTGAAATCATGGGTTTATATTTGTTTTTCAAGCCATTGCCCGCTTTACCTGTTTTACGCCTTCGCGGCGTTGGGCAATTCATCCGTTTTCGCTTACAATAGCCGATTATCCGAATCAACGCTCAAAGGCCTTCACATGCAATACGCCAAAATTTTAGGTACCGGCAGCTATCTTCCCGCCAACCGCGTCAGCAACGACGATTTGGCGAAAAAAGTTGATACGTCCGACGAGTGGATTACCGCCCGTACCGGCATCAAGTTCCGCCATATTGCAGACGAAGGCGAAAAAACCAGCGACCTCGCCGCCGAAGCATCGCGCCGCGCGCTGGTTGCTGCCGGTGTCGCTGCCGATGAAATCGATTTGATTATCGTGGCGACCGCCACCCCCGATATGCAGTTCCCATCCACCGCGACCATCGTCCAACAAAAACTTGGCATAGCAAACGGCTGCCCCGCATTTGATGTACAGGCGGTCTGCGCGGGCTTTATGTACGCCCTGTCCACCGCCAACGCCTACATCAAAAGCGGTATGGCGAAAAAGGCTTTGGTCATCGGCGCAGAAACGTTCAGCCGCATCGTGGATTGGAACGACCGCACGACCTGCGTTTTGTTCGGTGACGGCGCAGGCGCAGTAGTGTTGGGCGCATCCGACGAAGCGGGCATCATCCACAGCAAACTCAAAGCCGACGGCAACTACCTCGACCTGCTCAACGTACCCGGTCAAATCGCCAATGGACAAGTTTGCGGCTCGCCCTACATTACGATGGACGGACCGGGCGTGTTCAAATTCGCGGTCAAAATGCTCGCAAAAATCGCCGACGAAGTCATCAGCGAGGCAGGTTATACCCCCGATCAAATCGACTGGCTCGTGCCGCACCAAGCCAATAAACGCATCATCGACTCAACTGCCAAACACTTGGGTCTGGACATGGAAAAAGTCATCCTGACCGTACAGGAACACGGCAACACATCCGCCGCGTCCATCCCGCTCGCGCTGGATGTCGGCATTCAAAACGGTCAAATCAAGCGCGGACAAAACCTGCTGCTCGAAGGCATAGGCGGCGGATTCGCGTGGGGCGCGGTGTTGGTGAAATACTGACTTTTTGTTTGTTTGAAAAACTTAAGAGGTCGTCTGAAACTGCGTTGGTGCGGTTTCAGACGACCTTTTTGATAGGAAATCCGGGATTCGTATTTTGAGGGATAGGGTTAGTTGTTTAAAGTGGATCCTCTAAATCAGGACAAGGCGACGAAGCCGCAGACAGTACAGATAGTACGGCAAGGCGAGGCGAGGCAATGCCGTACTGGTTTAAAGTTAATCCACTATAAAGTGTAGAAGATTCAGGGCGGTAGTTGAAAAGTATGCTAGGCAGAGGGGGAAGGGCGCTGTCTCTGTTGAGCATTGAAAAAAGGTCGTCTGAAAATGTGTCGTTGCTTCAAACCGACACCGTTTCAGACGACCTTTTATTTATTATGGTTAAAATCCACATGGATTATGATAAATTGGTATAATTTCAAAACTGATTATCCAATACATTTTTTCCTTAATATAAAAATAAAATGAACCATAATAAACATTACGGGACAATCGCCCATTGGTTCGGGGAAATGAGCCGCGGCTCCATTATTTGCGACGAATCTTCGCAACGCATCTTTGCCAACCGCCAATCCCTCCACCCCGATTATCAAGAACCTGAAACCGGACACCGTGTCAGCTTTCAAATAGAAACGGAAAACAACCGCGCCGTCGCAAGGGATGTCGAGCGCGTCAATCCGGGTTATAAAAACAATGACAGCGCGGTCATTACGCTGACCGACTGGGATTGGTCGAAGAATGGTGGTTATGGAATGGACGTTTCAAATGAAGGGCAGCCGGTGTTTGTGCTGGGACAGTTTCTTGCCGACCAAACCCGTACACCTAGGGCGGGTGACCGCCTTGAAGGCACGCTCCGTCGCCATCCCAATGGACAATGGCTGCTGGTCAATGCCGTTATCCGCAGTACGCCTGAGTCCGAACCCGAGCCTGAATCGATACACGCTGCGCCCGCCCAAAAAGCGCAAGGTCAAACCGTACACTTTTTCCGTCCGGAGCACGGTCCTAAAGTTGAAGTCAAAATCGAGCAGCCGTTGGTTGCCGAAACCCGTTATCCCGCTCCGAAATCCGCCCCAAAGAATCTGTTGCCGCCCAATCAGGTCATGAGCGGTACGATTACTACATGGGATGATGCCAAAGGCTACGGCTTTATCCGTTTCGGTGACGAATCCCAAAATATTTTCTTCCATATCAGCGCGTACCATTACAATACCTGCCGTCCGCAAACAGGGCAGCGCGTCAGTTTCTACTGCAACCGCCCGATAGAAGGCAACCGCCAACAAGCCGTCAAGGTTGTCCGGCTTGGCGACGAAGCATTCCTGTTTGACGAATTGCCACCCGACTACAACAGGCTCAATATCGATATGCAGGCACTCCTGATCAACAGCGTCATCGCCGTCGTTTTCCTGACCGTTGTCGCCGTGCTTTCCAATAAACTGTTTTTCATTTACGTCCTTATCAGTATCGCCGCCTTCATCCTCTATCAACAGGACAAGCAGACGGCGATGGAGTCCGCGCGCAAAATCAGACGTAAAAACGAATACCAAAACCGTATCCCAGAAAACAAACTGCACGCATTCAGCCTGCTGGGCGGCTGGCCCGGCGCATTGGTTGCGCGCGCCGCGTTCCGACATAAAACCAAGAAAGTCCCTTTTGTTCAGATTTTCTGGCTGACAGTGGCAATAAATGTTGCCATTACCTATGCCCTGCTGATACATTACGCCGATAATCCTCTGACGAATTTTCTGAAAAACTAAACTGAAACAAAGGAATATCATGTCTTTTGCATTTTTCTTCCCCGGTCAGGGTTCGCAAAGCCTCAATATGATGGACGGCTTCTCAGGACAATCGGTCGTAAAAAACACCTTCGACGAAGCTTCTGCCGTCTTGGGTCAAGATTTGTGGGCGATGATTAACGGTACGGACGCCGACCTCATCGGGCAGACCGTGAACACACAACCCATTATGTTAGCTGCCGGAGTTGCCGTTTACCGTGCTTATTTGGAAGCGGGCGGCAAAACGCCAGCCGTCGTTGCCGGCCACAGCCTCGGCGAATACACTGCACTCGTCGCCGCCGGCGCATTGGATTTTGCGGATGCAGTCAAACTCGTCCGCCTGCGCGCCGAACTGATGCAGTCTGCCGTGCCGCAGGGCGTAGGTGCGATGGCGGCGATCCTCGGCTTGGAAGACGAACAGGTTAAAGCCATTTGTGCAGAAGCCGCGCAAGGCGAAGTGGTCGAAGCCGTCAACTTCAATTCGCCCGGACAAGTTGTGATCGCGGGTAATGCCGCCGCCGTCGAGCGTGCCATGAACGCCGCCAAAGAAGCGGGAGCCAAACGTGCGCTGCCGCTGCCTGTATCCGTTCCTTCGCATTGCAGCCTGATGAAGCCTGCTGCAGAAAAACTTGCCGAAGCGCTCAAAACCGTCGAAATCAGACAGCCGCAAATCCGCGTCATCCATAATGCCGATGTTGCCGCTTACGACGATGCAGAGAAAATCAAAGACGCGCTTGTCCGCCAGCTTTACAGCCCTGTACGCTGGACGGAAACCGTCAACGCACTCGTTGAAGAAGGCATTGTCGAATCCGCCGAATGCGGACCGGGCAAAGTGTTGGCAGGTTTGGCAAAACGCATCAACAAAGAAGCCGTGTGCAGCGCTTTGACCAATTCTGAACAAGTCGCTGCCTTTATCGAAGCGCATTAAACTTGCCGCCTTTTGTGTTTCAGACGACCTTTCTTAATGAAAGGTCGTTTTTTAATGCCTGTCGGTTGTGTTCGCATAGGGAGGTGCAGACAGCAGGAGGGTGTTTCTTATTCCAATCCACTATCAATTTATTTTGAACATTTAAGGTCGTCTGAAAAAACTTTACAGAAATAAAAATCGTTATTCATTTAAAAACAGCAATTTCGTCGCATCGGTAACTTCGTTGCGATATAATTATAGGCTTTACCAATCCGACAGATTGATAAAATATTCAATCTGCATTAATCCGGAACACCGAGCCAATGATAGAAAAACTGACCTTCGGCCTGTTTACCCAAGAAGATTCGCGCAGCTTCATGCGCTTGATGGCTTACATCCGTCCTTATAAAGTCCGCATCATTTTTGCGTTAATTGCTATCTTTGGCGTCGCCGCCACCGAAAGCTATCTTGCCGCCTTTATTGCCCCCTTGGTCAACCAAGGCTTCGCCCCGCCTTCCGCTCCGCCCGAACTCAATACCGCAGGCGGCATCGTCGCCACGCTGCAAAACTGGAAAGACCAATTTACCTACCTGATTTGGGGTACGCCTAACAAAGTCTGGGTTGTACCGATATTTTTTATCTTTTTGGTCATTATTCGAGGCATCAGCCGCTATGTCAGCACATATCTGCTGACTTGGGTTTCCGTCATGGCAATCAGCCATCTGCGCCGCGATATGTTTGCCAAAATGCTGCAACTCTCTTCCAAATTCCATCAGGAAACCCCGTCCGGCACAGTTTTGATGAACATGGTGCAAATGGCGGAATCATCCATCAGCAATGCCAGCAATGTTTTTATCGTACTGACCCGCGATACCATGATTGTCATCGGTTTGGTCTGCGTCCTGCTGTATTTGAACTGGCAGCTCAGCCTGATTGTTGCCCTGATGTTCCCGTTGCTGTCTTTACTGTCCCGCTATTACCGTAACCGTCTGAAAGACATTATTGCCAGCGCGCAGCAAAGTATCGGTACGCTCAATAACGTCGTTAACGAAGTCCACCAAGGACACCGCGTGGTCAAACTCTTCGGCGGTCAGAAGAAAGCGTCTGAACGCTTTGCCGAAGTCAATGACACCATCGTCCGTCTCGGTAAAAAAATCACACAAGCCAGCGCGGCACGTTCTCCGTTCAGCGAACTGATTGCGTCGTTTGCTTTGGCTGTCGTCATCTTTATTGCCCTTTGGCAGAGTCAGCAAGGCTATACCACCATCGGCGAATTTATGGCATTTATCGTTGCCATGCTGCAAATGCTCGGTCCGATTAAAAACTTGGCGAACATCAGCATCCCTATGCAGACCATGTTTATTGCTTCCGATGCGGTTTGTCAGTTCCTTGATACCGAGCCTGAGCAAGACAAGGGTACAAAATATCTGAAAAACGTTTCAGGTCGTCTGAAATTCGAAAACGTCGATGTCCGCTACCACGAAGACGGCAAAAAGGCCTTGGACGGCTTCAATCTCAATATCCGCCAAGGTGAACGCGTTGCTTTGGTCGGACGCTCAGGCAGCGGTAAATCCACAGTCGTCAACCTGCTTCCGCGTTTTGTTGAACCAAGCTCCGGTGCGGTTTATTTGGATGATGCCAACATCGAAGACATCAAACTCGACAATCTGCGCTCCCAATTCGCCCTTGTTTCCCAAGATGTTTTCTTGTTTGACGACACCCTTTTGGAAAACGTCCGTTACAGCCGTCCCGATGCAACTGAAGAAGAAGTATTGGCAGCCCTCAAAGCCGCGAATTTGCAAGACTTGGTTGAAAGCACGCCATACGGCTTGAACCAGCCGATAGGCGCAAACGGCAATCAACTCTCCGGCGGTCAGCGTCAACGTGTCGCCATTGCCCGCGCCATTTTGAAAGATGCTCCCATCCTGCTTTTGGACGAAGCCACCAGCGCGCTGGACAACGAATCCGAACGCCTCGTCCAACAAGCCCTCGAACGCTTGATGGAAAACCGCACCAGCATCATCGTCGCCCACCGCCTGACGACCGTCGAACAAGCTGACCGCATCATCGTTATGGATGAAGGCCATATTGTCGAACAAGGCACACACAGCGAACTGATGGCTCAAAACGGCTATTACTCCATGTTGCGCAATATGCCGAAGCAGGCAGCAGGTTGATTTTCAGACGACCTGTCGGTCAGTTGAAGGACGATTTGCCTAAGAGGTCGTCTGAAAACAATGAGCCGAAAGACAAGGAAGGCTGCCGAACAGACAGAAAGGAACTATCCGCATGAATCATCAAGCCCAGTCCCCCACCGTCTCCGTGATGATCCCTTACTACAACTGTAAGGAATACATTGTAGAAACCATCCAGTCCGTCCTTAGCCAAAGCCATCAGAATTTTGAAATCATCATTGTTGATGACGGCTCCGACCCGGAACATGCCGATTATTTGAGGGAGTTTCTGGCGGACAAGCCCGCCATACGTTACGCCGTACAAAACAATCAAGGCGTTGCCGCCGCCCGAAACCATGCGGCGCGGCTGGCGGGGGGCAAATACTTCCTGTTTCTCGATTCAGACGACCTCATCCTGCCGGATTACATCGAAAAATGCGTCGCGGTTTTGGAAAACAATCCCGACTGCAAGCTGGTGTATCCGTTGGCGGAATATTTCGATGCGCAAGAAGGCTTATGGAATCTGCCGGATTATGACGGTTTGGAAAGCCTGTTGAAGGGGAATCGCATCCCTATCATTTCTATGCATCGTGCCGAGGATTTCGTCTCTTTGGGTGGGTTTGATGAAAACCTGACAACACATGAAGACTGGGATTTTTGGATACGCCTCTTAAGCAACGGCGGAGAAGTCATCCGTATTCCGGAAGTGTTGTTCCGCTACCGCAAACGCCGTGACGGGTCATCGCTGATAGATAAGCTAAATAAAAATCCTGAAATTAATAGATTTAATTGGCAAAAAGTTTGTAATAAACATCAAAGTCTGCTATTAAATAATCAATTGGGATATTTAGATTTGTATAATGAAATAAATAAACTAAAAGAAGGAGCTAAAATGTTGCAGCAAAAAAATGAAGCGAATATAGATAAATTTAATAAATTAGTTCAAGAGAATAAGAATCTCCATTTCCGTATTCAAAAATTACAGAATTATAGTTCTTCATATGTTAATCACACTGCATTATTAATGGAAATTTATAAATCTCCTAGTTATAAAATAATTAGATTATTTAAAAAAATTAACTGGAGGATAAGAAAAAAACCTAAAAAGCAAATCTATTATCCAAATAGTAATATAGACGGTTACTTGGAAGCCATTAAAATATTATCATCCGTAAGTTGGAGTATGTTAGCTCCCCTACATGGTCTCTACAGGATTTTAAAAGGTAAGAGAAATTTTTAATACTAACCAATTAAATATGAAATAATGAAAATGAAAAGAGATAATGTAAAACCTATTCGCCCTAGAACAGAAGATTGGAATAATCTTTCAACTCAAAAAAAGAATCAAGAAGCTGCTGTTGATATTATTATTCCTGTATATGGTGCTCCTGATGATACTTTGCGGTGTATTTATAGTGTATTGAAAACAAAAAACCAAACCCTGTTTAATTTGGTTGTTATTGAAGATGCAGGCCCTGTGCCAGAACTTCGAACTATATTGAGAGATTTAAGTGAAAAATTTTCATTTGAATATTATGAAAATAAAGAAAATAAAGGTTTTGTCTTAACTTGTAATTTTGGTTTTCAAATTCATCCTCAAAGGGATTTAATCTTATTAAATTCAGATACTGAAGTCTTTGATGGCTGGGTAGATACTATAGTTAATTGTGCTATACAAAACCCTAAAGCAGGAACTATAACGGCAATGTCAAATAATGCGACTATTTGTAGTTATCCTCTTTTCTGCGAAGATTTTTCTTATTGCTATGAAATACCTGATTCAGAGTTAAATAAATTATTTTTTAGCGAAAATAAATTTAATACTGTGAAAGCTCCTACGGGAGTTGGATTTTGTATGTACGTCCGTCGAAAATGTTTAAATCAGATTGGATATTTTAATTATGAACTATTTGGGAAAGGTTATGGTGAGGAAAATGATTTATGTATTAGAGCCGAGAAGGCGGGTTGGGATAATTTAATCGCAATGGGACTATTTGTTCGGCATTATGGTAGCAGTTCTTTTAGCAATACTCAAAGATTGGAGCGAGTTGAGAATGCTCTTAAAATTATAAATAATGAGCATCCTAAATATTTGAAGGATGTTGAAAGATTTATAAAAGAAGATCCTATATTTGAATATCGCAATAGAATAGATATAAAAAGGCTAAAAAACTACGTTGACAATAAAAATAAAAAATTAATTTTAAATGTGACTCACTCTCTTGGCGGAGGTACGGAAAAACATGTTCTAGAAATAACAGAAAAACTAATATCTGAAGGATTTTCTGTACTATCTTTGCAGCCTGACATAAAAAATAATGTTCTATTGTCAATAGAAAATAAATATCCCTTGCCTAATTTGAAGTTTAAGTTGGAAAGTGTAGAAGAAATATATGATTTTCTGAATGATATGGAATTAGATTTTATACATATACACCATTTAAAAGGATTTTCCAATAATTTTGTAGACAATTTTTTAGAAGCTGCCATTAAAAGCAATATACCATACTATTTTACACTTCATGATTATTATGCTATTTGCCCAAGAATTAATTTAATTGATGATACTGGTTTATTTTGTGGGGAACCTGATAACGAACAATGTAATATTTGTATTCGGTCATGTAATGATTCAATGGGCCATTCAATTGAACGTTGGAGAGGTTGGTATCAAAAAATTTTAGAAAATGCATATAAAATTTTTGTTCCTGACTTAGATGTTAAATGGAGATTTATGAGATATTTTGACAATATGGACTTTGTGGTTCGACCACACTTTGATTCTTGGCAATATGATGAATCCACTTTCAATAATATTCAAAATACCCACAGTAACTCTAAAATAAAAAGAATAGGTATTATTGGTGCAATAGGGTTACATAAAGGATTTTATATTTTGAAGGAAGTTTCAGAAATTTGTTCTCGGTATGGTTTTAATTTGGAATTTATTGTTATTGGCTATACACAGGATGATATTTCTTTAAAAAATCAGAAAAATGTGAAGATACTTGGGAAATATCAAGATGATAAATTAATAGAAATCATTAATAAAGAACATTTAGATGCTATATGGTTTCCTGCAATATGTCCTGAAACATATTCTTATACACTCAGTGCTTGTCTCATCACAGGATTGCCGATTATTGCTTTTGATTTTGGAGCAATTGGTAGAAGGCTAGCCAGTATAGAAAATTATATTCCTGTTCCTTTAAAATGTATGTTAAATCCAGGTAGTATTATCCAATATTTGTTAAAAGAAAAAGAAATTTTAAAAGGAGAAACAGTTGAATATGTATATTCATCTCTTAAAGAAGATTACTATCAGATTTGATTGTTGAGAAATTGAAGCTTGGTTTGCATATCTTGGCCTTTATATGGTGGAACCTATTTGGTATCTTGGAGGGATTTTAATAATGTTAAAAGTTTAGTAAGGATAATTTATTTAGAATTTGAAAATTTAATAAAAATAATTACTTTATCAGCAGTGCAGTTTTTGGGTATTTAAATTGAATGTTAATAAAACCATCATCCTTGTCGTTCCCTATATGTACGAACTCGACAAGTGCATCGAAAAAAACCTGCGTTTTTTGGGTTTCAACGTCGTCAACCTTTGTTACGACGACAGGGATTCTTTTTATCCCAGTATGGCGAGCAGGGTGAAAAACCTATATTACAAATATGTTGCCAAAGACGGCGACTACAAAAAGGTTTTGAAATATAGCCGCTATCGGGATGACATTGCGCGCAAGCTGGGTTCGTTAAACGGAAAAAAAGCGGATTACGCCTTGTGTATCCGTGCCAACATTTATCCCAAAGAAATCATTACTGCCATTCGTGCGCACAGTGAAATATGCGTCAATTACCAATGGGACGGCATCGGAAGATTCCCCGATATCTTGGAATATTTGGACTATTTTGACCAATGCTGGGTTTTCGACCCGCAAGATATTAAGCAATATCCGGAGTGCGGGTTCAAAGCCACGACCAATTTCTACTTCGATTTTCCTGTCCCAGAATTGCCGTCAAACGGCGGCCTCTACTTCCTCGGCGGCTACGAATTGAGGAGGGAAGGGCAGACTAAGCATTTCATCAGCGAAGCGGAACGCCTCGGGCTGCCTTTGGATTTCCATATTTATTGCAAAGACGACCGCGCCGAAAAAGCCTTCGGCACAAAAGGCATCACTTATCTCGACCGCAGCAGCATCCTTAGTTTTGAAAACAATTTAAGCAAGGTACAAAGCTGCGGGGCAGTGGTCGATTTTGCCCAGTTTGACCATTACGGTTTGTCGTTCCGCATTTTCGATGCCCTGCGGTTCGATAAAAAACTGATTACGACCAACCAAAGCATACGGGATACCGACCTTTATCATCCCGAAAATGTGTTTTTATGGGATGGCGGCAGCTTGGACGAATTGCCTGATTTCTTGGCGCGCCCGTATCAGCCGGTCAGTCCGGATATCAAAGAAAAATATTCGTTTACCCAATGGCTCAACCGTATGCTCGGTATCGGCAATTAATGAAGGCGAACCTGTGTCGCAGCCGTTTTAAGAATTTCATCATTGCCTGATTGTATAGTGGTTTAAAGTTAATCCACTATATTTTCAGACGACCCTTCCTCTTTACCGTACGACGATTATGAAAAAGAAAACCGTTATCTTGGCTATGCCGGAGCTGTTTAAAATCCACGAGCTCATTATTGAGAATCTGGAAAAATGTGGCTTCGACGTACTGTCCCTGACTTACGAAGAAAAAGAATTCAAATATAAAAGCATCTTCCAACGTATGCAGAAAATCTGGTACCGCAACGTCCTCGGACGAATGGATTTCAAGAAACGGGTGATGTTCCGTTTGGTGGAAGAGCGGCTGGAAGCGTTGTTGGAACAATATCCCGAGCAGGCGGATTATTGCTTCATGATTTGGCTGGGCGCGTATCCGAAAGAGTTTATTTCCAAGCTGCGCAACCACGCCAAACTGATGGTCTATTACAACTGGGAAGCGCTGACTTTCCTGAAAGAAGATTTTGAAAATATCGAATTTTTCGACAAATTTTATTTCTTCGATCCGTTTGATCAAAACAAGCTGCCCGAATACGACCATGTATTGCATCCGACCACAAGTTTCTATTTCGACAGCTTCACGCCGTCTGAAAAAACCGAAAACAAAATCCTCTTTATCGGATCGTACGCAGAAGACCGCAACAGTGACATCCGCGCCTTCTGCGACGCCGCACGCGCCATCGGTTTGGATATCGACTTCCGTCTGGCAAGCAAGAAAATTGCCGAAGAGCAAGCCGCACTGGGCATCCCCGAAGTACAGTTCTTCTCGTTTGCCAACGCATTGTCTTACCGCCAGAATTTAGAAGAAGCTGCCAAATCCTCCGTATTGGTCGACTTCCTCAACCGCAAGCATTACGGCTTGTCTTTGCGGATTTTTGAGGCCATTGGTTTGGATAAAAAACTGATTACCACCAATCCGACCATCGTGCATTACGATTTTTACCATCCCGACAATATGTTCTACTGGAACGGCAGCAATCTCGACGAACTCAAAGACTTCCTGACACGACCGTTCGTCCCCATCGCGCCGGAATTGAAACGAAAATACAGCTTCAGCAACTGGATAAACTGCGCATTCGATATCGAGCCGAACATACCGATCGGGCTGCCGCATATCGACAGGGATGCCATTCAACAGATATAGCGGAGAAGCAGATTTGCGGGATAGGCGGTACAAATAAAAGGAAAAATATTCACTGAGTGCTTTGGCACTTTCAAAGTCTATTCACAATAAACGATGCAGCGCGGACGCCGACTGTTCAAACACAGGCGGTTTGTCCGTTAAAAGGCATCTTTCACATCGAGAATGTACGGTTTGCCGTACCTTCTCCCGCTTGCCGTTTCCCGAATCTGAAACCTATCCTGTTTTCAAAGGTCAGTTTGAACAGGGCAACAAGATAGTGGATTAACTTTAAACCAGTACGGCGTTG
>NZ_KV821524.1:14640-47832 GCF_001815675.1 Neisseria sp. HMSC065D04 | reverse complement strand
CTTGTCCTGATTTAAATTTAATCCACTATATTTATTCATCTGTATAACAATAATAAGTTGATGATTTTAAAATCAATAGGAGGACACACACCATGTCTCGGAAACCTATTATCCTATTAGGCATGTACCAAGTTAACGACATTTATAAATTGCTTATCCAAAATTTAGAAAAACAAGGATTTCAAGTTGTCGATATCAGCTACAACCATATCGCGCCCCCCTTCAAATATTCGTCTTTAAAAATGAGGCTGGGGGCATTCTGGTGCAAAAAAGTCCTGAAGCAGAAAAAGAAAAAAGAAATTTTGAGGAAAAAAGCCCGGCTTCGGCATTTCACGAAAATTTATCAAGAAATGATGGAGAAAATAAAAACATACGAGTATTTTGATTACGCATTGTTTTTAAACGGACAAATCTATCCGAAGTATCTGCTGGAACAGGTCAAGCGAAAAACCGAAAAGCTGATGGTGGCCTACCAATGGGACGGGTTGGACAGATTTCCCAAAATATGGGAGAGCATCGATATTTTCGACAAAGTGTATGCCTTCGATCCTGAAGATAACCGGAAATATCGCGATAAAGTCATTCCCGCCGCCAATTTTTATTTTGAAGTAGACCAACCAACCGATACCGACAACCGCTACGATTTTTATTTTCTGGGCTCGCATGTTCCCGATCTCGGCAGGGACAAAGCCATTTCGACTTTTTCCGAATATGCTGAAAAGAAAGGCTGGAAAATCGATTTCACGATATTCCATGTCAACGACGGCAGTTTGAACGAACATTCCGATGTTTATCCCGACAGTATCAAAGCGACGGCAGAGCCGCTCACGTTCGAGGACAACATCAAACGCGAAATGCAAAGCCGCGTCTTGCTGGATTTTAAAGCGGCGGTGCATACGGGTTTATCGTTTCGGACAATCGAGTCGGTCGGCTATCGGAAAAAGCTCATTACCACCAATGCCGAAGTTGCCAAATACGATTTTTATCATCCCGACAATATCTATATTTGGGACGGCAAAACCTTTGACGGCATGGAAGCGTTTCTCGACAAACCCTATCGCGAGTTGCCGCCCGAAATCTACCAAAAATACAGCTTCGACAACTGGTTGAGATACATATTGGATCTGCCTCCGTATCAAGAAATCACGTTACCCGAGTAAGCCTCTTCGAGGTCGTCTGAAAGCCTTTGATGTTTTCAGACGACCTCAAAAATTAGATTCATCACACTATTTATGCTATAAGGTCGTCTGAAATCAACAGACTCCATTCCCAAAACAAGGAAGTAAACATGAGCACACAAGATTTAAGCGGCAAAGTCGCATTGGTAACAGGCGCATCGCGCGGTATCGGCGCGGCGATTGCCGACACGCTGGCGGCGGCAGGTGCCAAAGTCATCGGTACGGCAACCAGCGAAAGCGGCGCGGCAGCAATTAGCGAGCGTCTGGCGCAATGGGGCGGCGAAGGCCGTGCATTGAATTCCGCCGAACCCGAAACCATCGAAAACCTGATTGCCGACATCGAAAAAGCGTTCGGCAAGCTGGACATTCTGGTCAACAACGCCGGCATCACCCGCGACAACCTCCTGATGCGTATGAAAGAAGAAGAGTGGGACGACATCATGCAGGTCAACCTCAAATCCGTGTTCCGCGCCTCTAAAGCCGTATTGCGCGGCATGATGAAGCAACGCGCCGGCCGCATCATCAACATCACATCCGTCGTCGGCGTGATGGGCAATGCCGGTCAGACCAACTATGCCGCGGCAAAAGCAGGCTTGATCGGTTTCTCCAAATCCATGGCGCGCGAAGTCGGCAGCCGCGGCATTACCGTCAACTGCGTCGCCCCCGGCTTTATCGACACCGACATGACCCGTGCGCTGCCTGAAGAAACCCGCAAAACCTTCGAAGCGCAAACTTCGCTGGGCAAATTCGGCGAAGCGCAGGATATTGCCGATGCGGTATTGTTCCTCGCTTCCGACCAAGCGAAATACATCACCGGTCAAACGCTGCACGTCAACGGCGGCATGTTGATGCCTTGATTCGGCTGGGAAAATCAAGAAGGTCGTCTGAAAACGGATTTCAGACGACCTTTTTGTTTTGCCGCTTGGATGAAAAGGCTGGGATAAACAGTTTAACCTTTGTTCAGTATCTGTTTGTTTTCGCCTTCGCGCCGCAGTTCTTTGGGGAGGACGAAGACGATGCTTTCTTCCGCGCCTTCGCCTTCGCGTATGGTTTCGTGTCCCCATTGCTGTATGGTTTGCAGGACTTCCCTGACCAAAACTTCAGGGGCGGATGCGCCGGCGGTTACGCCGACTTTGTGTTTGCCTTCGAACCATTCGCGTTGCAGGTAGCCGGCGTTGTCGACCATATAGGCATCGACGCCGCGTTGGGCGGCGACTTCGCGCAGGCGGTTGCTGTTGGAAGAGTTGGGCGAGCCGACGACGATGACGATGTCGCATTCTTCCGCCAATTCTTTAACGGCGGTTTGGCGGTTGGTCGTGGCGTAGCAGATGTCTTCTTTGTGGGGATTGCGGATGTTGGGGAAACGGGCGTTCAGCGCGGCGATGATGTCTTTGGTTTCATCGACGGACAGGGTGGTTTGGCTGACGTAGGCGAGTTTGTCGGGGTTTTTGACTTGCAGCCCGGCGACGTCTTCAACGGTTTCGACCAGTAGCATCCTGCCGGGCGGAAGCTGTCCCATGGTGCCTTCGACTTCGACGTGGCCTTTGTGTCCGATCATGATGATTTCGCAGTCTTGCGCGTCGAGGCGGGCGACTTCTTTGTGGACTTTGGTCACGAGCGGGCAGGTGGCATCGAATACGCGGAACCCGCGTTCGGCGGCTTCCTGCTGCACGGCTTTGGAGACGCCGTGTGCCGAGTAAATCAGGATGGCGCCTTTGGGTACGTCGGCGAGGTCTTCGATGAATACCGCGCCTTTTTCGCGCAGGTTGTCGACGACGAATTTGTTGTGGACGACTTCGTGGCGGACGTAAACCGGTGCGCCGAATTCTTCCAGCGCGCGCTCGACGATGCTGATGGCGCGGTCAACGCCGGCGCAGAAGCCGCGCGGGTTGGCAAGGATGATGGTTTTTTGGGTCATGTGTATGGTCCGGATTTCAGACGACCTTAAGGGTTGTCGGTTGTTGGTTCGTCGGTCGGTTTGGGTTGTTTTTTGTGGAACAGTCCGTCCAAAACCAATAAAACGGCGCCGACGCAGATAAAACTGTCGGCAACATTAAACGCGGGATAACTCCAATCCTTCCAGTAAAACAGTAGGAAATCAACCACATGACCATGAATCAAGCGGTCGATGGCATTGCCGAGCGCGCCGCCGATAATCATGGCGGCGCCGATTTTGCCGGAAAGGCGGAACTCGTCGCGCAGGATGGCGCGGGCGAGATAGGCGCTGATGACGAGTGCCAGCCCTAAGAAAAAGAATTTCTGCCAGCCGCCTTGGTCGGCAAGGAAACTGAACGCCGCGCCGGGGTTGTAGGCAAGGGTCAGGTCGAAGAAAGAGGGGATAATATTGAGGCGCTCGCCTTTTTGGAAGTGGGCGAGGATTTCCCATTTAGTCAGTTGGTCAAGCGCGATGCCCGTCAGCGCAATCAGCAGGTAGGCGGTTTTTTTGGAAAGGGAGGAAGACATTTGGTTGAAGCTGCCTGAATAAAAACAAAGCGGCTATTTTACCCGAAAGCGCAAAAGCCGTGTTTCAAAAGGTCGTCTGAAAACCTTTTATTACAGGCAAGGCGCAGGGTTTTGCAGGGTTATCGCAAAACCGCGTAAACGCTGCGCGCAAAAACATTGTCATACGTAAAACAAGGTTTATTTGCTTGATAGGGTGTTGCCTTGCCGATAACATGGCGGCGTTTTTATATGCCTTCCCCGAAAGGATACAGTATGGCTAAAACAAAATCTTTATTGGCAACCGGCATTTTGGCGCTTTTCTCCGCCACCGCCTTCGCCGCCCCGCTTCCTGCCGAAATTTACCTTCCCGCAGGCGCGCATACGGTTAAAGCCGACCGTCAGGGCAACGGCGAATTCGAATACGAAGCCGAGCTGCCCGCACGCGGCAACCCGATTCCGTCTTTGGCGAAAAAAGTCATCGCCCACGCGCGCAGCAAAGGTTTTCATGTGGTCGAATCTGAAATCAAACACGACGATGCCGATTTGAAATTCAAACGTGGCAGACAAGAATTGGACGTGTCCATCGAAAACAAAGGACACGGCCGCATCGAATACAAAGCTGATTTAGACTTGGACAAACGCTAAATCGATAAATACCGGAAAGGTCGTCTGAAAAGAGGTTTCAGACGACCTTTTTGCATGGTGGCTTTAATCATTTGTTTATGGTTTTTACAACATTTGCTTTATCCGTGAAAACCGTTCGGAAGAAAACACAGGTCGTCTGAAACCTCTTTTCAGACGACCTTTGCATAGGATTGGACAGACGGCATTCAAGCAGCAGGGTAGGGTGGATTCGCGTCGAATCAAAATAAAGCCGAATCATGCCGTATCGTTTTATTTGCCACCGCAATATTTTGTTTTACTGTAAAACACGGTAAAATCCGCGCTCAAAACAATATAAAGCAAAACCATGCCCGAAAGCACCAAAATGCCCGATATGGTTTCGCCTCAAATAAAAAACGCAGATTCATGCACCATTGCAACCCAAACGTCTTACGAAATCATGAAAACACTCTTACTCCTCTCCCTGCTCGCCGTGTCCGCAGCAGAAGCCGCCGACGTGCCGTCCGAGCCTCAAAACCAGCCTGCCCCCGAGTTGCAGGTCAAAACGGCAGAACCTGCCCCTGTCGAAGAAGCAGCGGCCAAACCTGCCGCCGAAACGTCGTCTGAAAAAGTCGTCAACGTCGATGCCAAAACCCTGCTCGACAATCCCCAATTGCTTTCCCGCGCCATGTATTCCGCCGTTGTGTCGCGCAACATCGCGGGCATCAAAGTCGTCCTGCCGATTTACGAACAATGGCCGGGACACGATAAAAACATGGCGCTTTACGCGCACGGCTTGGTTGCCCAAGACGAAGGCAAAATGAAAGAAGCCATCGGGTATTACCGTCAATTTATCGCTGAAAACCCTGATGCCCCCGTCGTCCGCTGGCAGCTTGCCACCGCTTTGTTTGAAGACAAGCAAAACGAAGCCGCCGCCGACCAGTTCGACAAACTCAAAACAGAAGCCAACCTGCCCGAGCCGCTCGTCAAAGGCATCGAATCCTACCGCAAAGCATTGCGCGAGCGCGATTCGTGGAAATTCAACGCCGGCTTGAGCGTTACCCGCGAACAAAACATCAACCAAGCCCCCAGCCGCCGCACATACGGCAACTGGACCTTCCCCGAGCCTATCGACGCCACCGCCATCAACTACCAACTCGGTGCAGAGAAAAAATGGTCGCTGCCCAAAGGCTGGTACGTTACGGCAGGCGCGGACAATTACGGCAAAATTTATCCCGAACAAACCAAGTATAACGACGTGACCACCCGCTTTTCGGTAGGCGCAGGCTACGCCGACCAGCGCAACGACATCGGCTTGACCCCGTTCCACGAACGCCGCTTTTACGGCAACGACCCGTACACCTACTCCAGCGGTGCGCGCCTGCACGTCAACCGCTGGTGGCAGCCTAAGCTGCAAACCTTGAGTGCCGTTGAAATGGGTCGTCTGAAAAACACCCGCCGCGCCAAATCCGACAACAACAACCGCCTGTTGAGCAATTCCGTCGTCTATTACCGAAACACCCGCCAATACTGGGTCGGCGGTTTCGACATTTATCAGGAACGCAATAAAGAAGACAAATCGGACAGCTTCGACCGTTACAGCCTCCGTACCGCATGGGGGCAGGAATGGGGCAAAGGGCTGTCGACTATGTTGCGGCTGAGTGCGGCGCAACGCCGTTATCAAACGCCCAGCCTTTTGAGCGGTCAGGAAAACCGCCGCGATAAAGAAGCGGATATTTCGCTCGCCGTGTGGCACCGCGCTTTCCACTTCAAAGGCATCACCCCGCGCCTGACCGTCGCCCACCACAAAACATGGAGCAACGACAAATATTACGAATACGGCAAAACCAGAATGTTTGTCGAATTCAGCAAAACGTTCTGACAGTTTGCTTTGAACGATAAAAAAGGTCGTCTGAAAACCTTGTTTCTAGGTTTTCAGACGACCTTTCATTTAGTCCGACAGGAAATGCGGATTACAGGCTGTAATACATTTCAAATTCCAACGGGTGCGGCGCCATGCGGATGCGGCGTACGTCTTCTTCTTTGAAGGCGATGTAGCTATCGATCCAGTCTTTGCTGAACACGCCGCCGCGCAGCAGGAATTCGTGGTCGGCTTTGAGGGCGGCGAGGGCTTCTTCCAAAGAGGCGCAGACGGTTGGGACGAGTGCGTCTTCTTCCGGCGGCAGGTCGTAGAGGTTTTTATCAGCAGGGTCGCCCGGGTGGATTTTGTTTTGAATGCCGTCCAAACCCGCCATCAGCAGGGCGGCGAACGCCAAGTATGGGTTGGCGGTCGGGTCGGGGAAGCGCGCTTCGATGCGGCGTGCCTTGCTGCTGTTCACGGATGGGATGCGGATGGACGCGGAACGGTTTTTGGCAGAGTAGGCAAGCTTGGTCGGCGCTTCGAAGTGCGGCACGAGGCGTTTGTAGGAGTTTGTGGACGGATTGGTAATCGCGTTCAGGGCTTTGGCGTGTTTGATGATGCCGCCGATGTAGTAGAGCGCGGTGTCGCTCAAGCCGGCGTAGCCGTCGCCTGCGAACAGGTTTTGACCGTCTTTCCAGATGGATTGGTGGACGTGCATGCCGCTGCCGTTGTCGCCCATGATGGGTTTGGGCATGAAGGTAGCGGTTTTACCGAAGTTGTGGGCGACGTTTTGGATGACGTATTTCATGTCCTGGGTTTGGTCGGCGCGTTTGACCAGAGTGGCGAAGCGCGTGCCGATTTCCATTTGGCTGCCGGTGCCGACTTCGGCGTGGTGGACTTCGACTTCGATGCCGAGTTCTTCCAAAATGTTCACCATGGCGGAGCGCAGGTCTTGTCCGGCGTCAATCGGGGCGACGGGGGCGTAGCCGCCTTTGACGGCGGGGCGGTGGCCGGTGTTTTGACCGTCCATGTGCAGGCCGCTTGCCCATGCGCCGCTTTCGGACGTGATTTCGTAACGGGTTTTGTGCATATCGGTTTCAAACTCTACGCCGTCGAAGACGAAGAATTCGGGTTCGGGGCCGAAGTAGGCAGTGTCGCCGATGCCGGAGGATTTGAGGTAGGCTTCGGCGCGGCGGGCGATGGAGCGCGGGTCGCGGTCGTAGCCTTGACCGTCGGCAGGGTCGATGACGTCGCAGGTGAGGACGACGGTGGTGTCGTCGTAGAAGGGGTCGATGAAGGCAGTCGCGGGGTCGGGGCGCAACTGCATGTCGGATGCCTGAATGCCTTTCCAGCCGCCGATGGACGAGCCGTCAAACGCCTGACCGTTTTCAAACCACTCTTCGGGGTCGTCGAGGACGATGCGGGCGGGGACGGTGAAGTGGTGCTGCTTGCCTTTGGTATCGGTGAAGCGCAAATCTACGAAGCGGGCTTCGCTTTCTTCAATCAGTTTTACTGCGTCTTTGATAGACATTTTCGGCTCCTAATGGGAAGTAACGGATACGCAATCTCGCGGAAAATCTGCTGCATTTTATCATGCCGAAGGTCGTCTGAAACCGCAAATCCGTTAAATTTCTGACTTGCGGAATATAGTTTCAGACGACCTGATTGTCAACAATCCGATGCGTATTTGGATTTATTGGAAAACAGCGGTATGAGGCGGCAAAGGCGGTTATAATGGGCGGTCTTTGCATTTGTCCTGCCGGATAGGATTTTTATGAACACTGCTCCCCGTTATGCCGTTTTCGGCAACCCCGTCGCACACAGCAAATCGCCGCAAATCCATCGGCAGTTTGCTTTGCAGGAAGGCGTTGAAATCGAATATGAACGCATTTGCGCCGACATCGGCGGTTTCGCGCAGGCGGTTGAAGCGTTTTTTGCCGACGGCGGACGCGGCGCGAATGTTACCGTACCGTTCAAACAGGAAGCGTTTGCCTTGTCGGACGAACATTCCGAACGCGCTTTGGCGGCGGGTGCGGTCAATACGCTGATTTTGCTGGGAAACGGTAAAATACGCGGCGACAATACCGACGGACTCGGACTGACGGACGATATTGCAAAAAGGCTGGGCGTAGAGATTTCCGGCAAAACCGTCTTACTGTTCGGCGCGGGCGGCGCGGTGCGCGGCGTCATTCCCGTATTGAAAGAATACCGCCCCGCGCGCATCGTTATCGCCAACCGAACCCATGCCAAAGCAGCGGAAATGGCGGCGCATTTCGATATAGATGCCATCCCTTTGAATGAACTGGAAGGCGGCTTCGACATCATCATCAACGGCACATCCGGCGGCTTAAGCGGACAGCTTCCCGCCGTATCGCCCAAAGTCTTTGAACATTGCACCTTGGCTTACGATATGGTTTACGGCGAAGCGGCAGAGCCGTTTTTAGCGTTCGCCCGCCAATCAGGCGCCAAAAAAACCGCCGACGGATTGGGCATGCTGGTCGGACAGGCGGCAGCTTCCTATCGGCTTTGGCGCGGCTTTGCGCCCGATGTCCTGCCCGTCGTCCAATATATGAGAGAGTTATAAAATGTTCCGCATCATCAAATGGCTGATTGCCCTGCCTTTGGGCGCATTTATCTTTTTCAACGCTTATGTGTACGGCAACATCATCACTTACCGCGCCGTCGCGCCGAACAAAACCGCCTTCATGGCGATGCGGATGCGGCAGTTTCAAAGCGAAGGCAAAGATGTCGCGCTCGATTACCGCTGGGTACCTTACGACCGCATTTCGGTCAACCTGAAAAAAGCACTGATTGCCTCCGAAGACGCCAAATTCGCCGAACATGGCGGTTTCGACTGGGGCGGCATCCAATACGCCATCAAACGCAACAAACAAAGCGGTGAAGTCAAAGCAGGCGGCTCGACCATCAGCCAACAGCTTGCCAAAAACCTGTTTTTGAACGAAAGCCGCAGCTATATCCGCAAAGGCGAAGAAGCCGCGATTACCGCGATGATGGAAGCTGTTACCGACAAAGACCGCATTTTCGAGCTGTATCTGAACGCCATCGAATGGCACTACGGCGTATTCGGCGCAGAAGCCGCGTCCCAGTATTTCTATAAAAGACCCGCCGCCAACCTGACCAAACAGCAGGCCGCCAAACTCGCCGCCCGCGTCCCCGCGCCGCTGTTTTACGCCGACAACCCCAAAAGCAAACGCCTGCGCAACAAGACCAACATCATCCTGCGCCGCATGGGTTCGGCGGAGCTGCCCGAAAGCGATATGGATTGAGGTCGTCTGAAAATCAGGTGACGGGGTTTCAGACGACCTATCGGGTGGTTTGAATCAGGAGCGATGGTAGGTCGACTTATATATAAAACAAAGGAATAGAAATGAAACCAATAAAACCCTTATTCTTGTCTTTATTGCTTCTGACTGCCTGCGGAACGCATACGCCGCCTGCCGCGAAATCCGAAGTTTCCCTGCAAAAGCAGGAAGAGCAGCTTTTCGGGGCATGGGACTGCGAATTGAAAGCGCAACGCGATATCCATTCGTTTGCGCCTAAATTTATTGAGTTTCAGCAAAAGGACAAACTGCCGGCGCATTTATGGGCAGGGTATATCGAGATTGAGTGGAAAGAAGAAAACCTGAACGACGCAGTTCCCTTACGTTATCGGGAATGGTACAACGGCTTCTGGCGCATTAAAGACGACAGGCATATCGTCATGACTTTTGAAAGCGCAGGCTCGGAACGTTTGTTTGACGTCAAAGACTTAAAAACCGCTAAAGGCCGCGAAGCGGACCGTTCTTATATGAAATTCAGTGAACAAATGGCCGCCAAGAAAAGTTTTAAATCCACCGATTACCAAATTCTCGATATCAACCAAACTTCCATGAGCATCACCGACGGCGAATCTTTAATTGCCTGCCGCAAGATAGAGAAGGTTGAAAGCGAATAAGCAGGTATCCGATTTTGAGGTCGTCTGAAAACCATGTGACGGGTTTTCAGACGACCTTTGCGCAACTGTAACCTTGTTTGCCGTATCACATATATCGCCTATCTTCCCAGTTTCGATACGTTCTTCCGTCGTTCCCGCGCAGGCGGGAATCCATTGTAAAACTTGAGAAATCTTGGTTTAAAAAAAGGTTTCTGAATTTCAAAAATGGATTCCCGCCTGCGCGGGAATGACGACAAGCGGTAAGTTGCGTGTCGAAAATAAAGTATATTGGATTAAATTTAAATTAGGACAAGGCGACGAAGCCGCAGACAGTACAGATAGTACGGCAAGGGAGGCAACGTCGTACGGGTTTAAAGTTAATCCACTATAATTTAGCTAAAGTCCATAAGGGCGTTGGCAACGCTGTATCATTGCAATTTTGATCCACTCCAGAAAACGCCCGTTTCGTCATCTTTACCCCGCCTGTGCGGGAATGACGAAACGGGCGTTTTTGAATGGATTTCTTTCTGCGCCGCTGTCTTCGGCAAAATTTACGCCACGAAATCCAAACCTATGTCCAACGAGCGGCTGCTGTGGGTCAGATAGCCGAGGGCGATGCCGTCCACGCCGGTTTGGGCCACGCGCTTCAGGCGGTCGAAGCCGATGCCGCCCGATGCTTCGCAATAGATGGTGTGGGGGTGGGCGGTTTGCGTGTGGCAGCGGTTTGCCGCTTCTTTCAGGGTTTCGTCGTCCATGTTGTCCAGCAAAATCCGTTCCGCGCCCGCCGCGATGGCTTCGTCCAGTTGTGCCAGCGTGTCCACTTCGATTTCCACGTAGGTCAACGGTCCGACTGCCTGTTTTGCCTGCCGCACGGCTTGGGCGATGCTGCCGCAATAGGCGAGGTGGTTGTCTTTGATGAGCACGGCGTCGTCCAAACCCATGCGGTGGTTCACGCCGCCGCCTGCTCTGACGGCGTATTTTTGCAGGACGCGCAGCAGGGGGATGGTTTTGCGGCTGCACACGATGTCTGTACCGTATTCGGCGACTTCGGCAACAGCACGCGCGGTGGCGGTGGCGATGCCGCTCAAGTGCGTGAGGTAGTTGAGCGCGGTGCGTTCGGCGGCAAGCAGGGCGCGGGCGTTGCCTTCGACGGCAGCAAGCGTCTGACCTGCGCGGACGGCTTGTCCGTCGTGAATTTCGGCTTGGAAGCGGACGGACGGATCCATCGTCTGAAAGGCGAGGCGCGCCAAGTCCATGCCGGCGATGACGCCGTCTTCGCGGCTGACGAGGAAGAGTTTGGCGGTTTTATCGGGGGCGATAACGGCAGCGGACGTAATGTCGCCGCGCCTGCCCAAATCTTCGCTCAAGGCTTGTTCGACCATGGGGCGCAACAGGGTGTCGGGCAGGGGGAAGAGGGTGTTTTCAGACGACATGGGGTTTCCTTTGTTGAAAAAGATTGATGTTGCACTGATGGGGCAAAACTTCATTTTCTATAGTGGATTAACTTTAAACCAGGACGGCGTTACCTCGCCTTAGCTCAAAGAGAACGATTCTCTAAGGTGCTGAAGCACCAAGTGAATCGGTTCCGTACTATCTGTACTGTATCTGCGGCTTGTCGCCTTGTCCTGATTTTTGTTAATCCACTATAGGTCGTCTGAAAACGGGCTAACGGCTGCCCAGCGGCAGTCCGATGTCCGAAATCAGCCTGTCGGGCAGGACGTCGTCGCGGAAGCGGTAAAGCTGCGCGGGGCGGCCTTTGCTGCCCGATACGCCGGTATCCGACGGCTCGATGAGGTTTTGCTGCTGAATCTGGCGGCGGAAGTTTTGCTTGTGCAGCAATCTGCCGCTGATGGCTTCGACGCTGTTTTGCAGTTGCAGCAGCGTGAATTCGGGCGGCATCAGTTCGAAAATCACGGGGCGGTATTTGATTTTGGCACGCAGGCGGGACAGGGCGGTCGCCAACACGCGGCGGTGGTCGTGGCGCATGGGCTGCCCCGTGAGCGCGAAGTCGAAGTTTGCCTGCGGCTCGGCGGCCTCCGCTATCAGGCCGCTTTCATACAACATTTCATAGCGTTGCAAAACGTATTCTTCCGACCAGTTTTCCGGTTCGACCCCCCAGCACAAGTGAATGCGCTTGAGCCGCTTTTGGCGCACTTCCTCCGTGTCCGCCGAGTTTGCCCAAATGCGCAGGCGGCTGACGATGGCATCGCGCTGCCCGCCGTCGGTGCGCAAGTCTTCCCATGGGAAATAGCCGTAGCAGTCCTGCCATTTCGCGTCAGGATGCAGGATGCTGTCGGCTGCCTCGCGCACCAGCCCCAGATAGCTGACGTACAGTACGGGCATGCCGTGTTCGTTGCGGCGGTGGGTATCGACAAAGGTGTAAAGCTGTTCCACATAGCCCATAGGCTGCGAAGTCTGCTTGGCGACCCACAGCTTCACGCCCGCCTGCAGGGAATTGCGCAGGGGGGAGAGCGGGCCGTTGGGCAGGAGCGCGCCTTGGGCGACGGTCAACACCCGCAGGCCGCCGTCGGTAACGGCAATCAATACGGGAACCAGCTCGACGATGCTTTGCGGCGGGGCTTCGGCTTCGGGGTAGGCGTCCATGTTCGGCTTTCTGCGGGTGGGAAAGGCTTTATTGTAAACCAAAGCGGTTTGTCGGAACGAAGCGGGTCGGTTTTGCGGTATCTCAAACCTGTTTTCAGACGACCTTGCATATTATACTCAAGTTGAGCATAATATAAAAACAGTTTGAAAAACAGACGGCAAACCTTCATGCCGTCTGAAAACCAGCTACAAGGAAACATCATGCAAACCGCCGCCCGCCGCTCGTTCGACTACGATATGCCCCTCATCCAAACGCCGACTTCCGCCTGCCAAATCCGTCAGGCGTGGGCGAAGGTTGCCGACACGCCCGACCGCGAGACGGCAGGTCGTCTGAAAGACGAAATCAAGGCTTTGCTGAAGGAGAAAAACGCGGTCTTGGTGGCGCATTATTACGTCGATCCGCTGATTCAAGATTTGGCTTTGGAAACGGGCGGATGCGTGGGCGATTCGCTGGAGATGGCACGCTTCGGCGCGGAACACGAGGCCGGTACGCTGGTGGTGGCGGGCGTGCGCTTCATGGGCGAGAGCGCGAAAATCCTCTGCCCTGAAAAAACGGTGCTGATGCCTGATTTGGAAGCAGAATGTTCTTTGGATTTGGGTTGCCCGGAAGAGGCGTTTTCGGCGTTTTGCGACCAACACCCCGATCGCACGGTAGTGGTGTACGCCAACACTTCCGCCGCCGTGAAAGCGCGTGCCGACTGGGTGGTCACGTCTTCGGTGGCGTTGGAAATCGTGTCGTATTTGAAATCGCGCGGCGAAAAGCTGATTTGGGGACCCGACCGCCACCTCGGCGACTACATCCGCCGCGAAACGGGCGCGGATATGCTGTTGTGGCAGGGTTCGTGCATCGTTCATAACGAATTCAAAGGGCAGGAACTGGCGGCGTTGAAGGCGGAGCATCCCGACGCGGTGGTGCTGGTTCATCCCGAATCGCCGCAAAGCGTCATCGAACTGGGCGACGTGGTCGGTTCGACCAGCAAACTGCTCAAAGCCGCCGTATCGCGTCCTGAAAAAAAATTCATCGTGGCGACCGATTTGGGCATCCTGCACGAAATGCAAAAGCAGGCGCCCGACAAAGAATTTATCGCCGCCCCGACGGCGGGCAACGGCGGAAGCTGCAAAAGCTGCGCGTTCTGCCCGTGGATGGCGATGAATTCGCTGGGCGGCATCAAATACGCCCTCACAAGCGGACACAACGAAATCCTGTTGGACAGGAAGCTGGGTGAAGCCGCCAAACTGCCTTTGCAGCGTATGCTTGACTTCGCGGCGGGACTCAAACGCGGGGATGTGTTCAACGGCATGGGGCCCGCCTGATTTGCCGTCAATATTGCCGTTTCAGACGACCTCTCAAACAAGGAAACACCATGCAAACCGATTGCGACGTATTGATTGCCGGAAACGGGCTGGCGGCACTGACGCTCGCCCTGTCGCTGCCTGAATCGTTCCGCATCGTCATTTTGTGCAAAAACCGGCTGGACGACACCGCCAGCCGTCATGCGCAAGGCGGGATTGCGGCGGCGTGGTCGGGAGAGGACGACATCGAAAAACACGTTGCCGATACCTTGGAAGCGGGCGCGGGTTTGTGCGACGAAGCCGCCGTCCGCACCATCCTGTCGCAGGGCAAACCGGCAATCGAATGGCTGCTGGCGCAGGGCGTGGCGTTCGACCAAAATAATAACGGCCTGCACCTGACGCGCGAAGGCGGGCATACCTGCCGCCGAATCGCCCACGTCGCCGATTACACGGGCGAAGCCGTCATGCAGAGCCTGATTGCCCAAATACGCCGCCGCCCGAACATCCGCGTTTGCGAGCGGCAGATGGCGTTGGACATTCAAACCGAATCAGGCGCGGCGTGCGGACTGACCGTCCTCGACTGCCGAACGCAAGAAACCTATTGCATCCGCGCCCGCCATACCGTACTCGCGGGCGGCGGCTTGGGACAGATTTACGCCGCCACCACCACGCCGCCCGAATGCACGGGCGACGCCATCGCCATGGCAATACGCGCAGGTTGCGCAGTCGAAAACCTCGAATTTATCCAATTCCACCCCACAGGCTTGGCAAGGTCGTCTGAAAACGGCCGCACCTTCCTGATTTCCGAAGCCGTGCGCGGCGAAGGCGGCATCCTGACCAACCAAGCGGGCGAACGGTTTATGCCGCATTACGACCGCCGCGCCGAACTCGCGCCGCGCGACATCGTTGCCCGCGCCATCGCCGCCGAAATCGCCAAACAAACGCAAGACTTCGTCTCGCTCGATATCAGCCATCAACCCGCAGCGTTCGTCCGTCAGCATTTCCCGTCCATCCATCGGCACTGCCTATCCCAATGCGGCTTGGACATCACGCGCCAAGCCATCCCCGTCCGCCCCGTGCAACACTACACCTGTGGCGGCATCCAAACCGACCCCTGCGGCAGAACCTCCCTGCCGCAGCTCTACGCCTTGGGCGAAACCGCCTGCACAGGGTTGCACGGAGCCAACCGCCTCGCCAGCAACTCCCTGCTCGAATGCGTCGTTACCGCCAGACTTGTCGCCCAAACCATCGCGGACGGACAAGCATTCCAAACCGCACCGTCCCAAAGGTCGTCTGAAAACCCCTCCGCCGAAGCGTGCATCTTTTCAGACGACCTCCAAAACACCTTCAGCCGTCCCGCCCTGCAAGCCTTCAACCAACGCCATCTCGGCATCCTCCGCAACGATGCCTGCCTGCGCCGCGCCATCGCCCAACTGCGGCTTTGGAAGCAAAACCAAGCCGAGCCGCACACCGCGTCCGAATACGAAAACCGCAACCTGCTCGAATGCAGCCTCGCCGTAGCCCAAGCCGCATACGCAAGGCGGCAGAACATCGGCGCGCATTTCAATACCGATTTGGCAGGGAGTGTCGATTGGAAAAAGCAGGCGGCAGGCTGATAATGGATGCCTCCGTATAAAAGATAACAGGTCGTCTGAAAACTGATTTTCAGACGACCTTTGGCTGCCTATTCCTGCCCGCCTATCTTTTTCCGATACCATGCCAGCTTCCGTTCCAAAAACGCCCAATGCGCGTCCAACTCCTGCCGTTTGCGTTCCAAAACCGCCTGATGTTTCTGCAAAATCTGGTAACGTTCGGGGACGGTTTCATCGCCCAAATGCCGCAGCCGCGCGTATTCCTTAATTTGCGCCAGAGGCACGTCCATGTCTTTCAGCCGAAGGATGAAACACACCCATTCCAAATCGCGCGCACTGTATTCGCGGTAGCCGTTGGCGTTTCGTTCGGGGCGCAGCAGCCCTTCCTGCTCGTAGTAGCGCAGCGTGGCGGCAGACAAACCCGTTTGCTCGGCAAATTCCTTGGTCTGCATCAAATCTCCTTGCTATAAAGTTTGCTTGATAGTTTAACCTGACCGTGCAATTTTGCCTATTTCAGTATGGAGACGAAAAATGTTGAATAATCAGGATGTAATGGCACGCGGCTTGGCAAAGCTGAACGAAATCGACGGCGAACAGGGCGACAAGGTAATGCAGGCGTTGGCGGATATTTCGCCTGATTTGGGCAAATACATCATCGGTTTCGCATTCGGCGAGATTTACCAACGCCCGCATCTTGATGTGCGGCAGCGCGAGCTGGTAACGCTGGCGGCTCTGGCGGCGCAGGGCGGTTGCGAAAACCAGTTGCGCGTGCATATCCACGCTTCGCTGAACGTGGGGCTGACGCGCGATGAAATTGTGGAGGCGTTTATCCACTGTATTCCGTATTTGGGTTTTCCGAAGGTGCTGAATGCGGTGTTTGTGGCGAAGGAGGTGTTTGCGGCGGCAGAGTGATGCAGGCTGCCTGAAACCTAAAGGTTACCTGAAAGGGAGTTTCTGCGAAGCTAAAGCACAGCCTGCACTTTGGAAATTGAAATGCAGGCTGCATCAAATAACCGAAAGGTCGTCTGAAAAGCTACCTGAAAATGCGGGAAAACAAAACTATCCCCGCCCTGAAGTAATCACCGCGTGCTCGCGGAACACGCGCCATTTGCCGTCGTTGCCGATACACAGCATCAAGGTAAACACGATTTCCTGCTCGCCCGCGCCGTAGCCCAAATCCATGCGGCGGGTGGCGGTAACGAAGCCTGTGCCGCCCTGCACTTCGGCGATGTTGAAATGAATGGACGTGTTAATCGGCGGTGCGCCCGCATCGCGGCGTTCGTGGAAAAACGCCATGTTCTGTTCGTAGTCAAACGACAGCACATTGCCGTCCGGCTGGACGATAAAGATGTGCAAATCAGGCTCGTAGCAACCTGCCAATTCGTCCAAACGGTAATGGCAGCCTGCATCGCTCAAAGTGCGGACGGCGTTCATCAAATCTTGGTTCAAGGTCATTTTTTGCTCCTGTTGTGGTGTGAAAACAGGATTATCGGCGGTTTTTTATTGACGATAAATCCGTCAATCTACAAAACACTTCTGCTAAAATCACAGCAATTTTTTCATCTTTACTCTTTAATAGAAAATGACCACATCAGTAATGAAACGATTCTTGGCAAAATCTGAAGAATTTTGCAACGCCATGTTTAGAGAAATAAAAAAGATACCGTGTACGGATGAAACAGAGCCTCGCATATCGGCCACATTGATTATGGCGGATATCTCTTCAGAGCATCACTCTGCCATCCTTACGCTGGCAAGAAATGGAAACTTTATATCTTCAACCAGTTTGTTACGGTTGCAGTACGAAGCATTATTGCGTGCGTATTGGTTATATTGGTATGCGAAAGACGAACGTGTCGATGCCTTACATCAACCGATTTCTGAACAGAATGTTAAGAAAATAGAGAATTGGATGCCTAATATTACGGAAATGCTGGCAGATTTGAATAAAGCCGTTGACGCAGGAAAATTACCGAAAAAAGCAGTTCAGTTATTTCAAGAATTTAGAGAACGGCACATTAAGCCGACCAATTCATTCATACATGGTGGAATGCACGCTTTCAATCGGCAGCGGGATGGTTATATTGAACCCATGCTCATTCAAATTGTACAAAACTCTAATGGAATTCAGACATTAAATGCAATGTTGCAGGGAACAATGTGTGATGGAAGTGGGTTATCTTTATTTCCTATTGTCCAAATGCAGTATCTATATATGGATTGTTTACCTATGGATTTAGATAAAATTATTCAAGAATTTTACAGCAAGGAAGTAACATCGTTATAGATTGCCGCCAATATAACTAAACATTTTAAATTTAAAAATCAAAAAATAATGCAAACCCATTCAGATGACCTCCGCTTTTTCGTTGCCGTGGTGGAAAACGGCGGCTTTACCCGCGCGGCGGCAGTGCTGGAAACCGACAATTCCGCCGTCAGCCGCAGCGTGAAGCGGTTGGAAGCCAAGCTCGGCGTTACCCTGCTCAACCGCACCACGCGCCAAATCAGCACCACCGAAGAAGGCGCGCAATATTTCCGCCGTGCCAAAAAGATTCTGGAAGACATGGCGCAGGCGGAAGCGGAAATCCGCGCGGCAAGCGGCGTGCCACAGGGTTTGCTGCGTGTTGATGCCGCCACCGCGCTGGTGTTGAACCGCCTTGTGCCGCTCATCGGGGCGTTTTGCCGCCGTTATCCGCAGGTGGACGTGTCGCTGACCTCGTCTGAAAACCGCATCGACCTGATTGAACGCAGGGTTGATGTCGCCATCCGAGCGGGACGGCTGGACGATTCGTCCCTGCGCGTGCGCCCCCTGTTCGACAGCTACCGCAAAGTGGTCGCCGCGCCCGATTATCTGGCGCAACACGGTACGCCGCAAAATCCGTCCGAATTGGAACGGCACTGCTGCTTGGGTTATTGCGAGCCGAGCGTGCTGAACGTGTGGGACATAGCCTGCGACGACGGACAGGCATACACCGCCCGCCCGAAACTCTGCGCCGACAGTTGCGAGACGGTCAAACGGCTCTGCCTGTCCGGACAAGGCATCGCCAGCCTGCCCGATTTCACGGTGGACGCGGATTTGGCAGCAGGACGGCTGACGGAACTCTTCCTCGACCGCCGACTTGCCGTGCCGACCCCGTTCAACGCTGTCTATTACGCAGGACGTGCCGTCAGCCCGAAAATCCGGGCGTTTGTGGATTTTTTGGAGGAAGAATGGGGGCGGGATACGGTGTTTGAAAACCGTCCAAGGGCTACCTGAAACGCCAAAAGCAGCCTGCACTTTGGAAATTGAAATGCAGGCTTGCTTTGTGCGGTTTGTGTTTTCATGCGGCTTAATGTGCAGGTCGTACGAGGAGGTGGGTGCATGTGCTACATTTTCATGCTGGTAAAATGGCGAGTGCGGGTTTCTTTGAGTGTGATGCTGTCAATCATGACCGTATCCAGCATTCGGTGTACGTGTTCGGTTAAACCTTGAAACTTCGACGGCAAATGCCACTCGTAATTTTTCTTGCTCAAAGGTCGTCTGAAACCACTATTTCAGACGACCTTCTTCCAAATCCAAACAAATCAATCCATCCCATCTATTTCCCCTCTAAATATCATCCGTGCAAGCAACAATCGGTGCAATCGGTTAAAATGGGTCGTCTGAAATTTGTTTGACCGAATTGAGAAAACCATGTCCCAACAATACGTCTATTCCATGCTGCGCGTGAGCAAGGTTGTGCCGCCGCAGAAAACCATCATTAAAGATATTTCCCTTTCCTTCTTCCCCGGCGCGAAAATCGGCCTGCTCGGTTTGAACGGCGCGGGCAAGTCCACCGTGCTGCGGATTATGGCGGGTGTGGATAAGGAATTTGAGGGCGAAGCCGTGCCGATGGGCGGCATTAAAATCGGCTATCTGCCGCAAGAGCCGGAGCTTGATCCGGAAAAAACCGTGCGCGAGGAAGTGGAAAGCGGTTTGGGCGAAGTAGCCGCCGCGCAGAAACGTTTGGAAGAAGTGTATGCCGAGTACGCCAATCCCGATGCGGATTTTGACGCGCTGGCGGAAGAGCAGGGCCGCTTGGAAGCGATTATTGCAGCGGGTTCGTCCACGGGCGGTGGTGCGGAACACGAATTGGAAATCGCCGCCGATGCGCTGCGCCTGCCGGAATGGGATGCCAAAATCGGCAATCTGTCCGGCGGTGAAAAACGCCGCGTCGCTTTGTGCAAACTCCTGTTGAGCAAGCCCGATATGCTGCTGCTGGACGAGCCGACCAACCACTTGGATGCGGAATCGGTCGAATGGCTGGAGCAATTCTTGGTGCGCTTCCCCGGCACAGTCGTTGCCGTAACACACGACCGCTACTTCCTCGACAACGCTGCCGAATGGATTTTGGAACTCGACCGCGGACATGGTATTCCGTGGAAAGGCAATTATTCGTCTTGGCTGGAGCAGAAAGAAAAACGCTTGGAAAACGAGGCAAAATCCGAAGCCGCGCGCGTGAAGGCGATGAAGCAGGAATTGGAATGGGTACGCCAGAATGCCAAAGGCCGCCAAGCCAAGTCCAAAGCGCGTCTGGCGCGTTTTGAGGAAATGAGCAACTACGAATACCAAAAACGCAATGAAACGCAGGAAATCTTCATTCCCGTTGCCGAACGTTTGGGTAATGAAGTAATTGAATTTGTGAACGTTTCCAAATCGTTTGGCGATAAAGTGCTGATTGACGATTTGAGCTTCAAAGTGCCCGCGGGTGCGATTGTCGGCATCATCGGCCCGAACGGCGCGGGTAAATCGACGCTGTTTAAAATGATTGCGGGCAAAGAGCAGCCTGATTCGGGTGAAGTAAAAATCGGGCAAACCGTGAAAATGAGCCTGATCGATCAAAGCCGCGAAGGTTTGCAAAACGACAAAACCGTGTTCGACAACATCGCCGAAGGCCGCGACATTTTGCAGGTCGGGCAGTTTGAAATCCCCGCCCGCCAATATTTAGGTCGTTTCAACTTTAAAGGCAGCGACCAAAGCAAAATCGCTGGACAGCTTTCCGGTGGTGAACGCGGACGTTTGCACTTGGCAAAAACCTTGTTGAGCGGCGGCAATGTGTTGCTGCTGGACGAACCGTCCAACGACCTCGACGTGGAAACCCTGCGCGCGCTGGAAGACGCATTGCTGGAATTTGCCGGCAGCGTAATGGTGATTTCGCACGACCGCTGGTTCCTCGACCGCATCGCCACGCATATCTTGGCTTGCGAAGGCGATTCGAAATGGGTGTTCTTCGACGGCAACTATCAGGAATACGAAGCCGATAAGAAACGCCGACTCGGCGAAGAGGGCGCGAAACCGAAACGGATTAAATATAAACCGGTAACGCGTTGATGGGAAAATAAGAAAACGTCGTCTGAAAACTTGAAAAAGGGTTTCAGACGACGTTTTTGTTAAGCAGGGATTGTTCGGACGTTGTTTGTCTATCAGGTTGATTCATAATATATAACGCCTGTTGAAACAAGGAACGGGTCGTCTGAAAACGTGTGATGCTTGTTTTCAGACGACCTTTTTGTATGCAGTCCGTTATTTTTGCTTACGCAGTTGCGGGTGGTTTTTCAGATTGTCCAAGAGGATGTCAATCATGCGCGGTGCGGTTTGGGCAAGGTCGAAACTTTTGTCGGACGAGAGCCAACGCCAAATCAGACCGTCCAGCATCGATTTGATGAAGATGACCGCCATGTCGGTATCCAAATCTTCGGATAAGGCATGTTGTGCGATGGATTTGGTCAGAACTTCGGTAATTTTCTCGCGCCAAATCGATTGATGTTTATCCGCAATGTCGATGACGGCGGCGTTCTGCTCGGTGTGTTCGCATTTTAAAAACAGGATGCTGTGGAATTTATAGTGGATGTCGTTGGTTTGCAGGCGCGTGAAAAAGTGCATCAAGGTGCGGCGGAAAAGCGGCCACTCTTGTTCATCGCTATCGGTCGCGTCCTGATGCATACAGTTTTCGATGTCGTCGCAAATACGCTGGAAGAGGGCGTCGAACAAGTCTTCTTTGTTTTTGAAATGCCAATACAAAGCGCCGCGCGTGACGCCGGCGGCTTGGGCGATTTCGTTGAGGGAAGTGCGCGCGATGCCTTTTTGGTAGAAGGTTTCCAGTGCGGCGAGCATGAGATGTTCTTTGGTTTTAAGGGCTTCGGTTTTGGTTTTCCGCATGATGCCTGTTTCAAGTTAAGTGGAATGTTGGGGATTATAAAAAATACTTTGTATCCATGCAAGCATGTATGTATAATGACTCCTGTAATTGAGATTGGCTCTCAAGTATAAAATAATTTTTCAGACGACCTGCTCCGGATATTGAGGCAGGTTATTGTTGTTTCGGAACCAAAAATCGGCTATGATGACAAAGTATAGGGTAAACCCTCATAACAATTATATAGATAGGAAAAGTAATGGCTTCTTATGCTTCTAAGGTGATGCGCATGGCGGCAATCGCTGCCGCTACTGCGTTGGCTCTTTCAGCGTGTAACAAAGGCACCGATGCGACGCAAGGTGCAAAAGATGGAAAAGGGCAGCAGGCAGCTGCACAAAAAGAAGCTCCGCCACCGGTGGTCGGTGTCGTTACCGTCCATCCTGAAACCGTCGCGCTGACGACCGAGCTGCCGGGTCGGTTGGAGTCGCTGCGTACCGCGGATGTCCGCGCCCAAGTCGGCGGTATCATCCAAAAACGCCTGTTTCAAGAGGGCAGCTATGTCCGCGCCGGACAGCCGCTTTACCAAATCGATAGTTCCACCTATGAAGCAAATCTGGAAAGCTCGCGCGCCCAGTTGGCAAGCGCGCAGGCAACCCTTGCCAAAGCCAATGCCGACTTGGCGCGTTACAAGCCGCTGGTTGCCGCCGATGCCATCAGTAAACAGGACTACGATGCGGCGGTAACGGCGAAACGTTCTGCCGAAGCAAGCGTCAAAGCGGCTCAGGCGGCGATTAAATCTGCCGGTATCAATCTGAACAGGGCGCGCATTACCGCGCCGATTTCAGGTTTCATCGGGCAGTCCAAAGTATCCGAAGGTACGCTGTTGAACGCGGGTGATACGACCGTTCTGGCAACCATCCGCCAAACCAATCCTATGTATGTGAACATCACTCAATCTGCGACCGAAGTAATGAAGCTGCGCCAACAGGTTGCCGAGGGCAAGCTGTCGGGCGTGGACGGTGCGATTGAAGTGGGCATCAAGTTCGACAACGGCGAAGTTTATCCTCATAAAGGCCGTTTGCTGTTCTCCGATCCGTCTGTTAACGAAACGACCGGACAAATCACGCTGCGCGCTTCAGTGCCGAACGACAAAAATATCCTGATGCCCGGTCTTTATGTGCGCGTCTTGATGGAACAAGTGGCTGCCGACAATGCCTTCGTCGTGCCGCAGCAGGCAGTAACGCGCGGTACGAAAGATACTGTAACGATTGTGAACGCCAAAGGCGAAATGGAGCCGCGCGAGGTAACAGTCACCCAGCAGCAGGGAACCAACTGGATTATCACTGCGGGTCTGAACGACGGCGACAAAGTCGTTGTGGACGGCACCAGTATCGCCGCCATGAGTGGCGCGAAAAAGGTAACGCCTAAAGAATGGACATCTCCTGAAAATGCGGCGGCATCTGCTGCCGGAGCTGCTCCGAAAGCTGCTTCCGAAGCGAAAAAAGACGTTCAGATGACCTTTGAAGCCAAACCGGCATCTGCGGCTAAATAAGGAAGGCATCCATGGCTAAGTTTTTTATTGACCGCCCCATTTTTGCATGGGTGATTGCGATTTTTATCATCGCAGCGGGTATTTTCGGCATTCAAAAACTGCCGATTTCCCAATATCCGTCCGTTGCTGCACCGACCATTACTTTGCGCGCTACTTATCCGGGCGCTTCTGCTCAGGTAATGGAAGACAGCGTACTGGCCGTTATCGAACGTAATATGTACGGTGTGGAAGGTTTGGACTATATGACGACTTCTGCCAATTCCAGCGGCAGCGGCAGCGTCAGTCTGACGTTTACACCTGAGACCGATGAAGATTTGGCGCAGGTGGACGTGCAGAACAAATTGTCGGAAGTGTTGTCCACATTGCCGTCTACCGTACAGCAATATGGTGTAACCGTATCTAAAGCGCGTTCCAACTTCTTGCAAGTGGTCATGCTTTCTTCTGAAAAGCAATCCATTGAGGAAATGAACGATTACGCCCAGCGCAATATCATTCCTGAACTGCAGCGTATCGACGGGGTAGGGCAGGTACAATTGTTTGGTGCGCAACGCGCCATGCGTATTTGGGTTGACCCGAAAAAACTGCAAAACTACAACCTGTCTTTTGCAACGGTAACCAATGCGCTTGCGACACAAAACATTCAAATCTCAGCAGGCTCCATCGGTTCTTTGCCGGCGGCTGCAGGTCAGACCATTTCGGCGACCGTTACAGCGCAAGGTCAGCTGAGCACTGCTGAAGAGTTCGGCAACATCATTTTGGTATCCAATACTGACGGCTCGAACGTCTATCTGAAAGACGTTGCCAAAGTCAGCTTGGGTATGCAGGACTATTCTACTTCTACACGCTTGAACGGCGTGAACACCACCGGTATGGCAGTGATGCTGTCTAACAGCGGTAACGCTTTGGCAACGGCGACTGCAGTAAAAGAAAAAATGGCGGTTTTGCAGAAGTATTTTCCAGACGGCATGAGCTGGAAAGTTCCTTACGATACTTCCAAATTTGTGGAAATTTCGATTGAGAAAGTGATCCATTCGCTTTTGGAAGCCATTGTTTTGGTATTCTTAGTGATGTATCTCTTCCTGCAAAACATCCGCTATACGCTGATTCCGACCATTGTTGTACCGATTTCCCTGTTGGGCGGTTTTGCCTTTATCTCATACATGGGTATGTCGATTAACGTATTGACCATGTTTGCGATGGTATTGGTGATCGGTATTGTGGTCGATGACGCGATTGTGGTCGTTGAAAACGTTGAGCGTATTATGGCGAGCGAAGGTCTGTCGCCTAAGGCTGCAACCAAAAAAGCGATGGGTCAGATTTCCGGTGCGGTAATCGGTATTACTGCCGTGTTGATGTCTGTATTTGTGCCGCTGGCGATGTTTAGCGGTGCAACCGGTAACATTTACAAACAGTTTGCCCTGACCATTGCGGCATCGATCGGCTTCTCCGCATTCCTTGCTTTGACGCTGACTCCGGCATTGTGTGCCACCATGCTCAAACCGATTCAGAAGGGTCATCACGAAGAGAAAAAAGGTTTCTTCGGTTGGTTTAACAAAAAATTTGACAACTGGACACACGGCTATGAAGGCTGGGTTGCCAAAGTCTTGCGCAAGACTTTGCGCATGATGGTTGTCTATATTGGTTTGACTGTTGTGGGCGTATTCCTGTTTATGCGTCTGCCGACTTCCTTCTTGCCGTCTGAAGACCAAGGTAACTTGATGTTGAGCGTACAATTGCCTGCCGGTGCAACCAAAGAGCGTACCGATGCAACTTTGGCTCAAATCACTCAACTGGCAAAATCTATACCTGAGATTGAGAACATTATTACCGTTTCCGGCTTCAGTTTTTCAGGCTCCGGTCAAAACATGGCTTTGGGCTTTGTCATTCTGAAAGATTGGAGCGAACGTACTGCTCCGGGCAGCGATGCGACTTCTATTTCCGGTAAGTTGACCGGTATGATGATGGCTACGCTGAAAGACGGTTTCGGTTTGGCGATTGTGCCTCCAGCCATTATGGAATTGGGTACAGGTTCCGGCTTGACGATTTACCTGCAAGACCGTAACAACAGCGGCCATGCTGCATTGTTGGCCAAGCGCAATGAGCTGATTGACAAAATGCGCAAAAGCGGTTTGTTTAACCCAAGTACCGTTCGTGCGAGCGGTTTGGAAGATGCGCCGCAGTTGAAAATCGACATCAATCGCTCTGCCGCAGCTGCACAAGGTATTTCGTTCTCTGACATCCGTACTGCTTTGGCTTCTTCTTTGGGTTCGTCTTATGTAAACGACTTCCCGAATCAAGGCCGTCTGCAACGCGTGATGGTACAAGCTGATGCGAGTGCCCGTATGCAGCCTGCCGATATTCTGAACTTGACCGTGCCGAATAAATCCGGTGTTGCCGTACCGCTTTCTACCATTGCTACTGTTTCTTGGGTAAACGGTATGGAACAAAGCGTCCGCTTCAATGGTTATCCTGCAATGGAGCTTTCCGGTTCGCCTGTTAATGGCGTATCTTCCGGTCAGGCCATGGCTGCGGTACAGCAAATGGTTGATGACATGGGCGGCGGTTACAGTCTGGAATGGGGCGGCCAGTCTCGTGAAGAGGCCAAAGGCGGCTCGCAAACCGTCGTGTTGTACGCATTGGCCGCTGCCGCTGTATTCTTGGTATTGGCTGCTTTGTACGAAAGCTGGTCTATCCCGTTGGCAGTTATCCTTGTGATTCCGTTGGGCTTGATTGGCGCGGCATTGGGCGTTACGGGGCGCAATATGTTTGAAGCGCTGCTGGGCAGTATTCCGGCATACGCCAACGATATCTACTTCCAAGTCGGTTTCGTTACGGTGATGGGTTTGAGTGCGAAAAACGCGATTTTGATTATCGAGTTCGCCAAAGACCTGCAAGCGCAGGGTAAGAGCGCGATTGAAGCCGCGCTTGCCGCTGCACACTTGCGTTTCCGTCCGATTATCATGACCTCGTTTGCCTTCATTTTAGGCGTGGTTCCGCTGTATGTTGCCAGCGGTGCCAGCTCTGCCAGCCAGCGTGCTATCGGTACGACTGTGTTCTGGGGCATGTTGATCGGTACGATTTTGTCCGTGTTCCTTGTGCCGCTCTTTTATGTCATCGTGCGCAAATTCTTTAAGGAAAGCGCGCACGAACATGAAATGGCCGTGAAACACGCTGCTGAAGCAGGCATGATTTCCCTCGAAGATCAAAATACGGACAACAAGCACTAAGCAAAAAGGTCGTCTGAAAACCTGAAACACGGATTTCAGACGACCTCCAGGAATCCTTATGAACAAAAAGACATTCAAAACGGTATTGAGTACCGTCGCCGCAGCCGTCGCGCTGTCCGCCTGTACCATGATCCCGAAATACGAACAACCGCAGGTTGAAGTTGCCGAAACCTTCAAATACGACACCTTCGACGACGGTATCCGCGCCGCCGACTTGGGCTGGCAGGACTTCTTTGCCGACCCGCGCCTGCACCGCCTTATCGACATCGCGTTGGAACGCAATACCGACTTGCGCACCGCCGCATTGAACGCCGAAATCTACCGCAAACAATACATGATTGCCCGCAACGACCTGCTGCCGAGTATCAACGCCAGCGGTACCGGAACTCGGGTAGGCAGTTTGAGCGGCGGCGTTACCCGCAGCGAATACACCGTCGGTTTGGGCGCAGCAGCCTACGAGCTGGACCTTTTCGGACGCGTCCGCAGCAACAGCCAAGCCGCATTGCAAGGTTATTTCAGCGTAGCCGCGAACCGTGATGCCGCCCACCTTGCCCTGATTGCCGCCGTTGCCAAAGCCCATTTCAACGAACTGTACGCCCAAGAATCGATGGCATTGGCGCAGCGCGTGCTTAAAACCCGCGAAACCACTTACAAACTTTCCCAAATGCGCCACAAAGCAGGCGTGATTTCCGCTGTCGATTTGCGCCAACAGGAAGCCCTGATTGAATCCGCCAAAGCCGATTACGCGAACGCCGTCAAAAACCGCGAACAAGCCCGCAATGCCTTGGCGACCCTGATTAACCAACCCCTGCCGGAAGATCTGCCTGCCGCGCTGCCTTTGAGCAAACAGTTCAAAATCACCCGTCTGCCTGCCGGCTTGAGTTCCGAAGTCCTGCTGAACCGTCCCGACATCCGCGCCGCAGAACACTCGCTCAAACAAGCCAATGCCAACATCGGCGCAGCGCGTGCCGCCTTCTTTCCCACCATCAGCCTGACCGGATTGGTCGGCACAGCATCCGGCGAGTTGAGCGGCCTATTCAAAAGCGGTACAGGCATCTGGTCGTTCGCACCTTCCATTACCCTGCCGATTTTCAACTGGGGTAGTAACAAAGCGAATCTCGACGTGGCCAAGCTGCGTAAAGAGGCGCAAATCGTCGCTTACGAAGCTGCCGTCCAAGCCGCCTTCCAAGACGTATCCAACGCCTTGGTCGCACGCGAGCAACTCGACAAGAGCTACGCCGCGCTAAACAAACAAAGCCGCGCTTACAACGACTCCCTGCGCCTTATCAATCTGCGCTACAAACACGGCGTATCCAACGCCCTCGACCTGCTTGACGCAGAACGCAGCAGCTATGGTGCAGAAACCGCGTTGCTTGCCAACCAGCTTACCCGTCTCGAGAACCTCGCCGACCTCTATAAAGCACTCGGCGGAGGTTTGAAACGCGAAACCGTTAGCCAGCCTGCCACGCAGCAGTAAGTCTGTTTGAAATAAACGGCATCAAAACGTCGTCTGAAAACCGGATATCAGGTTTCAGACGACGTTTTATATCAGGGTTTGATTTTTGGATGTTTAACTAGGGGTCGTCTGAAATTGGAGATTTCCATTTCAGACGACCTTTTCAGTCACGGATGGAAGGGTGTTATCAGGGAGGGAGCGGTATTCCGTCAGCAGCTTCTTGCGATTTCCAGTTTGATGGGGGCTGTGTCGTTCTCCATACAAAACAAACACAAAACCCGCTGTTGAGATAGCGGGTTTTGTGTTTTTCGGTTTTGAGTATCTGATATAAATGGGAACGGTATTTCTCGTATATGCGCACTCCGAAGGTAATGAGACAAAAAGAAGAGGGGATAATCTGTCGTTTAATGGCTCGGAGCGGACGGCTTCCGAGTGGTTTTGATTATACGCTAATAAAAATAATTATCAATACAAAATCGATAAGAAATCGTAAATTTAATATAATTAATTGAAAAATAATAAGATTTAATGGTTATTGCTGACAGAGTTGGAAAGAAATAGAAGAGGATAAACCGGTATCGGTTTGAAGTATTGCGATAAGAAAGTGAAGCCTATCAGACAAATGGGGTATTAGGGCGGGCTAGACCGCGCTGTTTTGATTAAACGTTGATTGACTATATAGTGGATTAACTCTAAATCAGGACAAGGCGACGAAGCCGCAGACAGTACAGATAGTACGGAACCGATTCACTTGGTACTTCAGCACCTTAGAGAATCGTTCTCTTTGAGCTAAGGCGAGGCAAAACCGCCGTACTGGTTTAAAGTTAATCCACTATAGTACGGCAAGGTGAGGCAACGCCGTACTGGTTTAAAGTTAATCCACTATACATGATTGACTTTGAATGATTCAAACTCAAAGGGTCGTCTGAAAACGGATTTCAGACGACCCTTTCGCTATGTGGCAAACACGCTTGGAGGATTTGTGCAGATAGGCCTTAAACTTTGGTTTCTTCGGCTTGCTGTGCTTCTTGAGCGGCTTGTTCTGCCTTAATCGCTTCCAATGCGGCGAATTGTTCGGCGACACCTTGTTCGATTTTCGACAGGCCGGCGGATTTTGCTTCGTGGTAGGCTTCTTCTAAGGCGTAGCTGAAACCGACATCATCTGTGCCGCCGTGGCTTTTGATGACGATGCCGCGCAGGCCGAGCAGGATGGCGCCGTTGAATTTGCGGGGATCCAGTTTGCTTTTCAAGCCTTTCAGGGCGGGGAGGGCGGCGACGGCGGCCATTTTGTTGAACAGGTTGCGTTGGAATTCCTGACGGATGGCTCCGCTCATGAATTTGACCGCGCCTTCGATGGTTTTGAGCATGATGTTGCCGACAAAGCCGTCTGCGACAATCACGTCGGCTTCGCCGTACAGGACGCCGTTGCTTTCGATGTTGCCGATGAAATTCAGTTTGCTGCTTTTAAGCAGTTTGAAGGTTTGTTTGACGGTGTCCGTGCCTTTGATGTCTTCCGTGCCGACGTTAAGCAGGCCGACGCGCGGGCTGCCTTTTTGCGGGTAGAGGGCTTGGAAGAGTTCGTTGCCGATGATGGCGAACTGTACAAGCTGCTCGGGCGTGCAGTCGACGTTTGCACCCAAATCGAGGGCAAGGGTCAGGTGTTCGCTGTCGGAGGGCAGGAATTTGGCGATGGCGGGGCGGTCGATGCCCGGAATGGTTTTGAGGACGAAGCGGGCGGTTGCCATGAGCGCGCCGGTGTTGCCGGCGGAGACGGCGGCTTGCGCGTTGCCTTCTTTGACTTGGTTGATGGCAATGCGCATGGAGGAGTCTTTTTTATTTTTCAGGGCAAGCTGCGGGGCTTCGTCCATGCCGACGACTTCGGAGGCGTGGAGCACGGTAATGCGCTCCATCGGTGCGTTGGCTGCGGAGAGGGCTTGGCGGACGGCGGATTCGTCGCCGACCATAATGAGGTGTACGTCTTGCTGCTGTTTCAAAAAGGCAAGGGCACCGGGGACGGTAACTGCGAGACCTGAGTCGCCGCCCATGGCATCTACGGCCAATGTAATCATGTTGTTCTCCGGTTTGTGCTGTGAAACGGAAGAGGGGCGGTGTCGGCTGCCTCTGTGGGTTTGTTCGGCTTCACAGTCGGTTTCAGACGACCTTTTTGCGATACGCGGTACGGGGTCGTCTGAAAAGGGGTGTATGTGTGGTCGGGGGCTTCGGATTGAAGGGTTGCGTTCCACATTCTAATGCGTTTTATGAAGATACGCTGAAAAGAGGCAAAATCTCGTTTTGTCGGTGTTCTACGGATTTTGCTTTTGCCGTTTCGGGAGAAGGCGGGCTTCTCCGTCGCGGGTTTATTTTTTGCCTTCGGCGGCAAGGCGGTTGTGCTCGTCGATGTCGAGCGCGTCCCAAGGGTAGTTGATCCACCAGTCTTCTACGGTCAGGCCGCTAAAGTAGGGGATGCCTTCAGGGATTTTGCCGATTTTGGCTTTGATTTTTTCGTGCAGGACGGCAACGCCGATGGTGCCGAAATCTTCTTTTTGCAACTCGGTCAGGCAGAATTCCATGGTCACGCGGCTGTCGTCGACTTCATCGACGACGAGCACATTCTTGCCTTTCAACGCGTCGGGCACGGGGTCGAGCCATTGGACTTTTTTGACTTCTTCCGTTACCTGTCCTTCGTTGTCGCTGTCGTAATAGGCGGTGGTTACGGCGTAAATCGGGATTTCCAGAAAGCAGCGCAGTATACGGGCGGGGATGAAGCCGCCGCCGCCGATGGCGATCATGGCATCGTATTTGACGCCGGAGTTTTGGATTTTTTCCGCCAACGCTTTGATCACGCGGTGGATGTCGTCGTAGGTGTACCAGATTTTCTGTTTCATGGCGATTCCCGATTTAATGGGGTGTATCAGTTTGAACTGCAGGGATTTTGTGCCGCATTTTGAAGCATGGGCAGGCATGGAGTCAGGCAGTTCGGATGTAATGTAAAAAAGCCAGCATTGCATGGCAATATTCTGGCTTTTTCAGTCAGTCGAATAAGATTATTCGCCTTTGGCTTTCACTACTTTACGGCCGCGGTACATACCGTTGGGGGAAATGTGGTGCGGGCGGTGTACTTCGCCGGTTACGCTGTCAACAGACAGAGAAGGCGCGGTCAAAGCGTCGTGAGAGCGGTGCATACCGCGTTTGGAAGGGGATTTTTTGTTTTGTTGAACGGCCATTTCAAGCTCCTAGATAAATAAAACTGTGTCCTGATTAACTGCTTTTCAAACCTGCTAAAACAGCAAAAGGGTTGGGTTTGTCCTGATTGACTTGTTCCAGCGCGGCATTGTCGCAGTTTTCGTGGCGCGGGGAGAAGGGGAGCGACATTAGGATTTGGTCTTCCACCAACCCGCGTACGTCGAGTTCTTTCTCAATCGGCATGCCTTCCAACTCTTCGTCGGCAAGCATTGCTTCATCCAAGTCCTCTTCGTTGGCGAACAAAACAATACGGCTGGTTTCGTCGAGCGTAAACGGCATGGGGCGGATACATCGTTGGCAAATCAGCGGCATATCGGCTTTGACGTTCAAATCGAGAAACAAACGCTGCAGTCGGTCGCGTCCGCCGCTCAGCGTAAACGACACTTTGGTCTGTTTGTTGGCCGGATAATCGTGCGAACGGACTCGTTCGTCCAATTCCTCAAGCAGGAAGCTGCCTTGCAGGGTCTGCTTTTCGGAGGCGAAAACTTCTGGGTCAATCAAATTAGGGTCTGACATAAACGGGGTATGATATAATTTCGACAGTCTAACGTCAATATTTTTAAGCAAAATATGAGTGCAAAACTGCCTTTGATATTGGGTTCGGGTTCGGTGTTCCGCCGCGCGCAGCTCGAACGTTTGGGCATTGATTTTCAAACTGCCGCGCCTGATTTCGACGAAACGCCCGCTGCGGGTGAAAACGCGGCGGATACTGCCTTGCGTTTGGCGGAAGGGAAGGCGCGTTCGCTGGCGGCTCGATTTCCTGCAGCGTTGGTGATCGGCGCGGACCAAGTGGCGTGGTGCAATGACCGCCAGTTGGGCAAACCGATGAACGTCGCAAATGCACAACAAATGCTCAGGGGTTTGAGCGGCAGAAAGATTGAATTTTACAGCGCAATCGTGCTTTTGAATACTGCCTCGGGACGCATTCAGCGCCATGTCGATAACACGTCGGTCGTGATGCGCGCGCTGACAGACGGGCAGATTGAGCGTTATCTGGCGCGCGAACCGGACGCGGTTTACTGCGCGGGTGCGGCGAAGAGCGAGGGCTTGGGCGCGGCGTTGTTGGAGCGCATAGACAGCAGTGACCCGAACGCGCTTATCGGTTTGCCCATCTTTAAGCTGGTCGAGTTTTTAAAAAACGAAGGCGTAGAAATCATTTAGGTCGTCTGAAAACAGTTGTCTGACGGTTTCAGACGACCTTCCGTATAGGAAACCCATCATGTCCCCGATTCTTTACCTGATTCCCACCCCTTTGGGCGCGCCCGATACGCCCTGCCTGCTGCCGCACGAACAGGCGCAGATTACCGGCTTGACCGATTTCGTCGTCGAAGCCGAGAAAACCGCCCGCGCCCATTTGAAACATTTGGGTATCACGACCCCTATCCGCGAGCTGAACCTGCAAACCCTCAATGAACACACCGACTTGAAAACCCTGCCCGAACTTCTGAAACCTTTGCAGGAAGGGCGCAGCATGGGCATCCTCAGTGAAGCAGGCTGTCCCGCGGTTGCCGATCCCGGCGCGAATTTGGTGGCATTGGCGCACCGACACGGCTATGAAGTCCGTCCGCTGATCGGCCCGTCCAGCCTGTTACTCGCGTTGATGGCGTCAGGGGCGAACGGGCAGAATTTCGCGTTCAAAGGCTATCTGCCGTCCGAGAAAAGCGAGCGTATTGCCGCTTTGAAGAGCTTGGAACAGCGTTCGCGTCAGCAAAACGAAACCCAGCTTTTCATCGAAACGCCTTACCGCAACGACGCGCTGCTCGCCGACGCGCTGGAAACCCTGCATCCTGAAACCCGTCTCTGCACCGCAACCGACCTGACTTTGCCGACGCAGGAAATCATCAGCCAAACCGTTGCCGCTTGGCGGAAATTGAAAACGCTGCCGAATTTAAAAAAACGCCCGACGATATTTGTGTTGCACGTGGGTTAGGAAAGCAGGGGCGGTTTGTCGGAGTAGCCCGCCATACTGAAAAAGGTCGTCTGAAACCTTCCAGATAAGGTTTTCAGACGACCTTTGCTTTATAGTGGATTAAATTTAAATCAGGACAAGGC
>NZ_KV821524.1:0-14540 GCF_001815675.1 Neisseria sp. HMSC065D04 | reverse complement strand
TACTGGTTTAAAGTTAATCCACTATATTTGGGAATACTTAAAACCAATGTAGCAATCCGATAGCCATCAACACTGCCGTGATACACGCTAAGAGCGCGCAGATTTGCAGGGCTGTCGAGTTGGCTTTGGGGTAGCCCATCAGATTGGGCAGCGGGTTGGACGGCAATATCATGCCGTAGACGAATTGAAGCAGTCCGCCTGCGACCATAGGCAATGTAAATACCGGCAATATCAGGCTGATGGCGGCAAGTACGAGGCTGATTCTGAACATCCATATCGCCGGATAATGCCCCTTTCCGGCATCATTGCAGCGTTTTTCCAGCCAAGTGCTTTGATAGTGCAGCAGACCGTAAAGGGCGATGGCAAAGACATGCACTGCGCCGCCGACCTGCCGGTTGATGCCGCATTGACCCAAGCATGATTGGGTAATCCACAGCAATAGTGCGGACACTGCGCTGATGCCCAGCAAAATGGGCAGGTTTACTGCCGCAAAGCGCGTACGGCTGGCGCGGCGGTTGTCGAAGGGATCGGGCCTTTCGTCATACAGGATGAAGCCGTCGGGTTCTTCGGAGTATGTGTTCATGATATGGTGTGGTGAGTGATGATTTAGTTGTAATATATAGTGGATTAACTCTAAATCAGGACAAGGCGACGAAGCCGCAGACAGTACAGATAGTACGGAACCGATTCACTTGGTACTTCAGCACCTTAGAGAATCGTTCTCTTTGAGCTAAGGCGAGGCAAAAACGCCGTACTGGTTTAAAGTTAATCCACTATAGTGTTGTTTTGCGTTTTCAGACGACGTCTTTGAATGGTTTATCAAACGTCGTCTGAAAATAAAGGTACAGCTTTGTATTTTAATGGCGATGCAGTTTAAACAGCAGCTCTTCGTCGCTGTTTCAGACGACCCCTGCGCCTTACCAATTCACGCGCACCGCCCTGCTGCCGAGCAGTTTTTCCAGTTCGTCGAATAACGCAGAGCTGGGTGTCACCATCCATTTCGGCGGCACTTGAAACTTGCCCGACGCTTTGTCGTTGCTGTACGACAGTTGCAGCGGGATGTGCGACGTGTCGGGTAGGCGGTGGGCGGTTAGGATGGTAGCGAGGCGCTCGATGTCGTGGCCGGGGGCGAGGGCGAGGCTGAGGCTGCGGGCGTAACGTTCGCGCGCCATTTGCAGGGTCATGACTTGGTTGGCCATGATGCGTAGTCCGTCGCCGCCGTAGTCGTCGCGGCTGACTTTGGATTCGATAATCAGCACTTGGTCGGATTTGAGGTAGTCGGCACAGTTTTCCAGCGTCTGGCCGCTGACCATGATTTCAATCTGCCCGCTCAAATCTTCGAGGCTGACGAAGGCGATTTTGCCGCGTTTGCCCATCATGGTGCGCACGGCGGTAACGAATCCGGCGAGGCGCACACTGTCTTGCGGTTTCAGACGACCTAATTTGGTCGGGGCGATTTGGCGGACTTCTTGGGCATACGGGCCGAACGGGTGGCCGGACAGGTAAAAGCCGATGACGGTTTTTTCTTCGGCGAGTTTTTCCGATTCGCTCCACATGGGTGCGTCGATGAGCTGCACCGGTTCGATGGCGTCTTCCATCATGTCAAACAGCCCGCCCTGATTGGCGTTGGCAGCTTTTTGGTCGGCGTTGTTCATGGCGAGGTCGATGTTTGCCAAGAGCATGGCGCGGTTGGGTTCGATGCTGTCGAACGCGCCGCCGCGTATCAGGGCTTCGAGGGTGCGGCGGTTCATGTGTTCTTTGCCGACGCGCTCGCAGAAGTCCAACAGGCCGGTAAACTTGCCGCCGCTTTGCCGCGCGGCGATGATGGATTCGACGGCGGCTTCGCCCGTGCCTTTAATCGCGCCGAGCGCGTAGCGGATTTTCATGTTCGGATACGGTGTGAAGCGGTAGTCGGATTCGTTGATGTCGGGCGGCAGGAACTCGATGCCGTTGGCGCGGCAGTCGTCGTAGAAATGCTTGAGCTGGTCAGTGTTGTCCAATTCAGACGACATGGTCGCCGCCATAAATTCGGCGGGGTAATGGGCTTTGAGCCATGCGGTCTGGTAGGAAATCAGGGCGTAGGCGGCGGCGTGGGATTTGTTGAAACCGTAGCCGGCGAATTTTTCCATGTAGTTGAAGATTTCGTCGGATTTTTCGCGCGAAATGCCTTGTTTTGCCGCGCCTTCGGCGAAGATTTCGCGGTGTTTCACCATTTCTTCGGGCTTTTTCTTACCCATGGCGCGGCGCAGTAAGTCCGCACCGCCGAGCGAGTAGCCGCCGATAATCTGCGCCGCCTGCATCACTTGTTCCTGATACACCATAATCCCGTAAGTCGGCGCGAGGATGCCTTCGAGCAGCGGGTGGATGTATTGGAATTCCTGCCCCTTCATGCGCGCGACGAAGTCGGGAATGTTGTCCATCGGACCGGGGCGGTAGAGCGATACGAAGGCGATGAGTTCTTCAAACTTGGTGGTGTGCGCCGTTTTCAGCATTTTTTTCATGCCGGTCGATTCAAACTGGAATACGGCGGTAGTGTTCGCATCGCGGAAGATTTTGTAGGCGGCTTGGTCATCGAGCGGGATTTTGCCGACATCGACAATATCGCCGGTGGTGTTTTTGATGTTGTTCTGCGCCATTTCGATAATGGTCAGGTTGCGCAGGCCCAAAAAGTCGAACTTCACCAAACCCACGTCTTCCACGTCGCCCTTGTCGTACATGGATACGGGCGAGGCGGATTCGTCCGCCTGATACACGGGGCTGTAATCGGAAATCTTGCCCGGCGCAATCAACACGCCGCCCGCGTGCATACCCAAACCGCGCGTCAAATCTTCCAGCTTTTTCGCCAGCGTAATCAGTTCGTCCGCTTCTTCCGCTTCAATCAATTCCTGAATCTGCGGCTCCGCCTTCATGGCATCGTCCAAACCCAAAGGTTTGTTGGCTTCCAGCGGAATCAGCTTCGACAGTTTGTCGCACAGGGTAAACGGCAGCTCCAGCACACGCCCTACGTCGCGGATCACCGCTTTGGACGACATCGTGCCGAAGGTCACAATCTGGCTCACCGCCTGCGCACCGTATTTATCGCGCACATACTCAATCACGCGGCCGCGGTTGCTTTGGCAAAAGTCCACGTCGAAGTCGGGCATGGAGACGCGTTCGGGGTTTAGGAAACGTTCGAACAGCAGCGCATATTTCAGCGGATCAAGGTCGGTAATCTTCAGCGAATACGCCACCAGCGAACCCGCACCCGAACCGCGTCCCGGCCCCACCGGACAGCCGTGCGTTTTCGCCCAGTTGATAAAGTCTTGTACGATAAGGAAATAGCCGGGGAATTTCATCTGGATGATGATGTTCAACTCAAAATCCAGCCGCTCCTGATATTCCGGCATTTTCGCCGCCCGCTCCGCCTCGTCGGGATAAAGCTGAACCATGCGTTCCTGCAAACCCTCGTTGGACAGTTTCACCAAATAATCGTCCAGCGACAGGCCGTCGGGCGTCGGGAACAGGGGCAGGAAGTTTTTGCCCAGCGTGATATGGATATTGCAGCGTTTAGCAATTTCCACCGTGTTTTCCAAGGCTTCGGGCAAGTCGGCGAAACGCTCCAGCATCGTTTCCGGCGGAATGAAAAACTGGCTCGGCGTAAAATCGCGCGGACGTTTCTTGTCCGTCAGCACCCAGCCGCCCGCGATGCACACCCGTGCCTCGTGCGCGTTGAAGTCGTCGCGGCTCATAAACTGCGTCGGATGCGTCGCCACCACCGGCAAACCCAACTCCTCCGCCAGCTTCACGCTGCCCGAAACGCAAGCCTCCCATTCGGGACGTTCGGGCAGGCGTTGCAGCTCCAGATAAAACGCATCGGGGAACCACGCCGCATACTTCAACGCCGCCGCACGCGCCGCGTCTTCATTGCCGTTCAACAGATTCACGCCCACTTCGCCGTAATGCGCGCCGCTCAAACAAATCAAGCCGCTGTTGTCGCCGTTTTCCAGCCATTCGGGATTGAGTTCCGCATGATGGACATTGCGGTCTTTGCCGACATAAGCCGCCGTCAAAAGCTCGCTCAAGCGCAGATAGCCCGCATCGTTACGGATAATCAGCATGGCGCGGAACGGCTTGTCGGGCGCATTCGGATTGCCTATCCACACATCCGCCGCCCCGACAGGCTTAATTCCCGCGCTGCGGCAGGCTTTATAGAATTTCACCAAACCGAATTCGTTCATCAAATCGCTGATGCCCAAAGCAGGCAAACCGTATTCCCGCGCTTTGGCAATCAGTTTTTTAATCCGCACCATACCGTCGGTAATTGAGAACTCGGTATGCAGGCGCAGCGGGATGTAGGTCGGCTCGGTCATGGCAAAATCGGCGTGAACAATAAAAGGCGTATTGTAGCAGGGTTGGAAAAAGGTCGTCTGAAAAGGAGTGAAGCGAGTTTCGCTAAAACGAGTGAAGCGGGCTTTCAGACGACCTCAACGGTAGAGGCAGATGGCGGCAGCAGCATGGTGTCGGTTTGTTTGGCAATCAATGAAAATGTGTAACGGTTTCACAAAAATGAAAAGACGACGGTATAAACTGCAAAGGCTGGCAAAGCGGCGGAATAGGAATGATGAATATTGATTTAAATCATACGTCATTGAGGGCTGGTGCGATAATATGAATATGTTATCAAACAACTTCAAACGAAAGGAAAACCATGAAAGCCGTCCGCTTGGTTCTTGCCGCATCTTTGGTTTCTACGCTTGCCGCCTGCGGCAGCTCCTCTTCCGCGCTGTCCGATGCGATAGGCAAAGGCTTTGATCCTAAGGCTAAGGGCGTGAAATACATTACCGTTTTCGAGAGTGTTCCCGAAAACGGCACGATGCAGCTGAGTGCCAACAATAAGGTGCAAACGCTTAAAAAAGGCGACAATTTGGACACCGCCTTTCTGAAGCGCGACAAGATTTCCTATTATGATTACGTCGGCAAAATCAACGTCAACGGACAGGTCATCGATTTGGAACGCGGCGACTTTATGGTTTACAAACAAGACAATTCGGCTGTCGCTGCCAAATATATCAAGCAGAAGGCCGATCCTGCCGACGGCAACAAGCTGAAAGACTTGCAGGCGTATGAATTTAAAGTCGGCGAAGTGCAAGGTAAGGAAATTGCCTTTAAAGACCTGCCGCAACTGGGCCGCTATACCTACCGCGGTATCGCGTTTAACGGCGACGATAATAGCGGCCGCCTGACGTACACCATCGATTTTGAGAAAAAACAAGGTCAGGGCAAAATCAGCGGCATGGCACCTGATTACAATGTCGACTTGGCTGCCGCCAACATTGCCGCAGCAGGGGCGGGTTCGGCAATCAACGGACGCGCGACGCTCAACAATGAAGACAAAGGCAGCTACCGTTTGAACATTTTCGGCAGCAAAGCCGAAGAGATTGCCGGTAAGGCGCAAGTGAAAGTCGGCGATAAAGAGAAAGACATCGGACTTGCCGGTAAAAAAGAATAATTGAAAGAGACGTATCAAAAGGTCGTCTGAAAACGCGGTTCAACCAAGTTTCAAACTCGGGTTGCCGCTTTTCAGACGACCTTTTTTGATGGGACGGAGTTTGGACGTGGACGGATTGTCCGGCTATGGTAGCCAATATCGGACGGGTCGTCTGAAACCGGATATCAGGCGTAGTGGCCTGCGCCCAAGATGCAGGCTTTGGCTGCACCGGTCGCATGGTTCGGGCTGCTGGGCGTTCGGTTTATCCAGCACGTGGCGAGCCAGGCAAAAGCGGCGGCTTCGACCCATTGCGGATCAAGGTGGAGCGCTGCGGTGCTGTTCAATCCTACAGCGGGGGAGAACAGGTCCGCCAAATCCTGCATCAAAACCGGATTGCGGACGCCGCCGCCGCAGACATAGAGATTGCGCGTGTCGGGGGCGGCTGTATCGACAGCGTCGCGGATGGTTTGCGCGGTGTAGCGAACCAAGGTTCTTAAAACATCTTCGGGCTTTTCGCCGCCTTTCAGACGACCTTGAAGCCAGTTTAAGGAGAAAAGCTCCCTGCCCGTACTTTTGGGATGGGGTCGTCTGAAATAGGGGTGGTCGAGCAGGCGGTTCAGCAAATCAGGCAGGATAGCGCCTTGTGCGGCGCGTTGTCCGTCGCGGTCGTATGACTGCTGCCAGTTGTGCTGCATCCACGCGTCCATCAGCATATTGCCGGGACCGGTGTCGAAGCCGAACGCGGCTTGCTGCGGCGGTAAGACGCTGATGTTGGAGATGCCGCCGATATTGAGGACGACGCGGGTTTCCTGCGGATGCTGGAACAGGGCTTGATGGAAGGCGGGAACCAGCGGCGCGCCTTGCCCGCCCGAAGCCAAATCGCGGCTGCGGAAATCGCCGATGGTGAAAATGCCGGTCAGTTCCGCCAGCAGGGGCAAGTCGGCAAGCTGGATGCTGTAACCGTGTTCGGGGGCGTGGCGGACGGTTTGCCCGTGGCAGCCGATGGCGGTAACGGCTTCGGCGGGCAGGTTTTGTTCTGAGAGGAGGGTGTGGACGGTTTGCGCGTAAAGGCGGCTGAGGGTCTGGGACAGGATATTGCTGCGGTGCAATTCGTTGTCGCCGATATTTTGAAGGTTTAGAAGCTCTTGACGGAGGTCGTCTGAATACGGGGTAAAGGCATGAGCCAGCGCGCCCTGCCATTGATTGCCCTGCATACGGATAAGCACGGCATCTGCACCGTCCATGCTGGTGCCGGACATGATGCCGATATAAAGTTGGGTATTCATGGGTCGTGGTTCGGATTAGGCCGTAAAAAAACATTTTAACGCGGTTTTGCGATTTGTCAGGTATTTGGCGCGGCGAAGGTAAATAAATGTTTCAAGAAAGATTGCAAAAAGGTTACAATAGTCTGAAACACATCCGCAATTCTTAAGGAAGCTGATCCTATGGCTCAAACTCAGATGAGTGCCAACTTGAAGCTGATTAATGCTGTCTTTGCCGCTATGCTGGTGGGCATGGTCGGCTATTTTATTTACTGGGGCTTGGGCTATACCCATTACAACCATTCCATATTGTTCATTATTGCTACCATGTTCGGCGTTTTCATGGCGTTTAACGTGGGCGGCAACGATATCGCCAATTCCTTCGGTACCAGCGTCGGCTCCGGTACGCTGACGATTCCCCAGGCTTTGCTGATTGCGGCGGTGTTCGAGGTCAGCGGCGCAGTGATTGCGGGCGGCGAAGTGACCGATACCATACGCAAAGGCATTGTGGATTTGAACGGCATCGACCTTCAGCCCATGCAGTTTGTCTTTATCATGATGTCCGCGCTGCTTGCGGCGGCATTGTGGCTTCTGTTTGCCTCGCGCAAAGGCCTGCCCGTTTCCACTACCCACGCCATTATCGGCGGTATCGTCGGCAGTGCGGTCTGCATGGCGGTGATGAACAATATGAATGCGGGCGATCTGATTCAATGGAGCAAATTGGGCGAAATCGCCCTGTCTTGGGTTTTGTCCCCCATTTTGGGCGGTACGGTTTCCTATTTACTGTTTTCCAGAGTGAAGAAAAACGTTTTGGATTACAACGCTTGGGCGGAAGGCACGCTCAAGGGCATCAAACAAGAAAAAAAGGCTTACAAAGAACAGCACCGCCTGTTTTTTGAAGCCTTGAGCGAAAGCGAAAAAGTCGAATACGCCACCAAAATGGCGCACGACGCGCAAATCTACGACGAGCCGGATTTTGATCCCGCCGATCTGAAAAGCGACTACTACCGCGGCCTGTACGATTTGGACAACCGCAAAAACAACGTCGACTCCTATAAAGCCCTTCATTCTTGGGTTCCCTTTATCGCCTCTTTCGGCGGGATGATGATTGCCGCCATGCTGATTTTCAAAGGGTTGAACAACCTTCACTTAGGCATGAGCAACGTCAACAGCTTCCTGACCATCTTCATGATCGGCGCGGCAGTGTGGATGGGGACGTTCGTATTCGCCAAAAGCCTGAAGCGCAAAGATTTGGATAAATCCACCTTTCAAATGTTTTCATGGATGCAGGTATTTACCGCCTGCGGCTTCGCCTTCAGCCACGGCGCAAACGATATTGCCAACGCCATCGGCCCGTTTGCCGCCATCATGGACGCCTTGCGCACCAACAGCATTACTTCTCAAAACGCCGTTCCGCCGATTGCCATGCTGACATTCGGTATCGCCTTGATTGTCGGCTTGTGGTTTGTCGGTAAAGAAGTGATTAAAACCGTCGGCAGCAGCTTGGCGGAAATGCACCCCGCTTCGGGCTTTACCGCCGAACTTTCCGCCGCCGCCGTCGTGATGGCCGCCTCCTTTATGGGGCTGCCCGTATCCAGTACCCATATTTTGGTCGGCGCGGTACTCGGCATCGGTTTGGTCAACCGCAACGCCAACTGGAAGCTGATGAAACCCATCGGCTTGGCATGGGTCATTACCCTGCCTGCCGCCGCCATCCTGTCCGTGACCTGCTACCTGATTCTGCAAGCCCTGTTCTAATCGGATTGCTACACAAAAGGTCGTCTGAAAGCACTGTTCCCGCTTTCAGACGACCTTTTTTATGGCGAAATCAAGATAAAAGAGAGGCAAGATAAGTGTTCGACCGGTTTGGTTCGGAACGTAGGATGTTGCCGTCTCAGCGCCAAGAAGGATGATTTGAACGCAATTGCCGGATATTTTGTCGAAGCTTGTCGGTTCAAACCCTTTTGAAATGTTCCCAAACCGGTTTGCAGTTTTCCGGCAGCTCGGGACACGCGCCGAGGATGCCGCCGCTGAAGTCGTTTAAGCGGTGGAAATCGCTGCCCGCGCTGGCGAGCATGCCGAAGCGTTCTGCCAAAAGCGCGTAGTTGAGTCGGTCGTTTTTGCAGCAGTTGCCGCTGTGGACTTCGATGCCTACGCCGCCGAGGTTTTTGAATTCTTCAAACAGATTGCGCTTGGCGGTGGCGGACAAATCGTAGCGCATGGGGTGGGCGATGATAGCCATGCCGCCCGCGCCGTTGACGGCGGAGACGCAGTCTGCCAGTGTCGCCCACTCGTGTCGGATGGCGCAGGATTTGCCGTCACCCAAGTATTTGGTGAACGCCTGCTGCTTGTTTTTGACGTGTCCCGCTCGGATGAGGAACTCGGCGATGTGGGTGCGGCTGACCATTTCTTTGTTTGCCGCCAGCGCGAGCGCGCCGTCGTATGCGCCACCAATGCCTTTCTTTTCGAGCTTGGCGGCGATGGCTTCGAGGCGTTTCAGACGGCCTTGGCGTACTTGTGCCAACAGGTTTTGCAGGTTTTCATCTTGTTCGTCGAAATCCAAACCGACAACGTGTATGGTGCGCCCGCGCCAAGTTACGGAGATTTCCACGCCGTTGACGAAACGCAGTCCGAGCTTGTCGGCTTCGGCACGCGCTTCGGCGATGCCGCCGGTGTGGTCGTGGTCGGTCAACGCCAGCAGCGTGCAGCCGTTTTGATGCGCGAGGCGCACGACTTCGGCGGGGGAGAGCATACCGTCGGAAACGGTGGAATGGCAGTGCAGGTCTATCATGGGGCGTTATGTGTGTGGTGAACGGTGGGCGGGGTGTTTTAATATTGTCGGGCAGTGGCGACGGCGGTAATTTTAAAAACGGGTGTATGGCAAATTCAAAGGAAAAGTACCTATGCCGTCATTCCCGCGCAGGCGGGAATCCAGACTTTGATTTGTCAGAAATGTTTAAGGTTAACCGCTATTTCAAACTTCTGGATTCCCGCCTGCGCGGGAATGACGATATGAACGTTTTCAATTTTAATCTACTATAAAAGGCCGTCTGAAAACGCGGTTTCCATCAAGCCGAACCGTTTTCAGACGACCTTTCCGTTATCTTTGTCTCCGACCAACCCGCTTCTTTCAATTTCCGCCGTTGCGCGTCGTAGCGGGCTTTTTCCGTCCAATAAACCGTCTGGATGCAGACATCGCCACAGTCGCTGCCGCAGCATTCCCACGATTCGGGGCGGACGGGTTCGTCTAGAAGCGGCTCGCCCAAGAGGGCTTCGGCTTTATTCTTCAGGGTCGTATCCATCGGTGATTTCCAAGCGCGCGCCGTCAAACTCGATGACTTCGCCGCCGCGTATTTTGGCGGTTTTGCGGGTTTCGGTTTCGCCGTTGCGCAACACCAGCCCTTCGGCGATAAACGCTTTCGCCTGCCCGCCGCTTTCGGCAAGTCCGGCGAGCTTCAAGAGGTCGCATAAGGCGATGTATTCGTTGTCTTCGAGATAGACGGTGGCTTCCATGAATTTTCCTGTAATGGGTTCGGATGCGTGAAATTGTAGCATAGGTCGTCTGAAAGCCGTTTCAGACGACCGCGGCTTCTGTATCAGCGTTGCAATTCGCGTTGTAATGCCCTGCAAGCGGCATCGTTTTCGCCCATGCAGGAACGTTGCAGTGCCTCCAGCCGCTCTTGGCGTTTGGCTGCGCGGTCTTCCGCCGTTTGATTGCGCATTTCCTCTTCGGTTTCTTTGGCGTTGCGGCAGGCGTTTTCATAGCCGCCTTTGCAGGCTTTGCGGTAAAGTTCGAGGGCTTTTGGGTAGTCCATGCCCAAACCGCTGTATGGGTCTAAATAGAGGTTTGCCAATACGTTGCAGCCCTTCATGTTTTTGCCGTCGCAGGCTTTTTTCAGCGGCAGGTAGGCATCGGCGGGGCTTTCCAGATAGTCGCGGGTCCAAATGCCGAGTGTGACGCAACTGTCGAGCTGGTTGCGCGTGCATTGCGTGATCAGGTTTTGATAGGCTTCGTCGTCGTAGTCTTCGGCGTATGCTGCCGGCAGTAGTCCGAGCAGAAGGGCGAACAGTAGGGAGGTTTGGGCGGGTTTCATGGTTTTTCAAGAACCTTTGTTTGGATAAGGGTTTGTCGGCGGTTTCGCAGCGTGAAGGCGGGAGCGATATCAACGTTAACCTATTCGGTTTTCCAAACGAGATTTGACTGCCGCCTAATCTGTTGCATCTTTGCAAAAGGTCGTCTGAAAATGTTCAGACGACCTTTGGGTTTTATTTGCAGGTTTTCATATTCAGGCTGCCGTAGCGGCCGACGATGTTGCGGATTTCCTGTGCGTCTTTTTCATCGACCGACATGAAGATGACGGTCATGCGGGAGACGCTGAGGGTGCTGTCGGCGGCGTTGCCTTTGTCGTCTTGTTCGACGATGCGCGCGCCGCCGAAACCTGCTGCGGACAGGCGCGAGATGAGGACTTGTGCGGAGGAGCGGCTTTTCATGACGCCGAGGCTGATTTCGCCGTTGTGAAGCGTGCCGTTGAAGCCTTTGTTGCCGAGCGCTTCGAGGCGGTTCATGGCTTCGCTGTCGGCGGGCAGCACGACGCGGAAGGTTTTGGCGGCGTGGTCTTTCGATGCACCGCGTTTTTCTACGGTGCGGCTGGCGGCGTGCGGCCAGCGGGTCAGCAGGCCTTTGATGCGGTGGTAGTCGTCTTCGTCCAGGGTAACGCTGGCGTTAGACGTACATTGGCGGGCGGCGGCTGCGTTTTTGGCGGCAGGATTTTCGTTGGCGGCAGTAGCCGGATTGGTGTTTTCGGCGGCGGCTTTCTCTTTTTCGCGGCGGGCCTTTTCTTCACGTTCTTTTTTTTCTTTTTCGCGGCGCGCCTGTTCCTCTTCTTCTTTTTTCTTGCGTTCGGCTATGGCTTCTTCGGATTCGGGTTCGGGCAGGTCGGCTTGTGTTTCGTCGGTTTGCAGCCAGTCGGGTTGCGCGTTGTCGGCAGGCGCGGGGGCTTGCTGCGGGCGCAGGGATTCGGGTTGGGCGAGTTCGTGGGCGCCGCCTTCTACGGGCACGGCGTTGGGAGATTTGGCGTTGTTGAGGCGGTGCGTAATCATGCCGCCGAAGACGATGATGTTGAGTGCCACGAGGGCGGCGAAAAGCCATTTCATGAGTTGTTTTCCTTTTTTGTGTTCGGTTGCCGTTGCGGTGTGCGGGCGGTTTTGTGTTGTTATTGGTTGTGGCGGATCGGCATCAAAGCCAACCCGCTGAAGTTTGCTGCGTCTGAAGGTCGTCTGAAAAGCGGTGTTGCGTTTCAGACGACCTTTTTGAATCTGTACTACGGTATTGCTGCTTATTCGGGCAGTTTATCGGTCTGTTCCTGCTCTTGCGCGACCCAGTTCAATAAGCCGTAAATGACGAGATTATCTACAATTTTTACTGTATTGTCCAAAACAAACTGCTTGGGCAGGGCGTTGACGACTTTACTTGCGCCGCCGCCGGTGATGATGACGTCAACAGGTTTGCCTTCGCCCGTTTTTTGTTGCAGCCGCCCGTGCATCATGATGACGGCGCCGCAAACGGCATCCATCATGCCGCTGGTGATGGCGTTGGGCGTGGTGGTGGGGAAGGGGTACACTTTGCCGGCGGGGCGGTCGAGGTTGGCGGTTTTGGCGGCGAGGGCTTCTTTCATGAGGTGGAAGCCGGGCATGATGGTGCCGCCGAGGTAATGGTTGTCTTCGGTGAGCGCGTCGGTGGTCACGGCGGTGCCACAGCTGACGACGACGCAGGCGTTTTGGCTGAAGCGTCGGCTGCCCAAGGCGTTGAACCAGCGGTCGGAACCGTGTTCGGCGGGGTTGCGGTAGTGGTTGCGGATGCCGAGCGCCTGCTGCATGGAGGGCAGCCAGCGGACGGGCGCGGTCAGGTGGGCTTCGACCAGGGCTTTTTTGAGGTCACCGCACACGGCGCAACCGACGATACGGGTGCGGTCGTCTGAACGCGCTGCCCATTCTTCGCCGAGCCTGCTCAAGTCGCGGTACGGCGCGCGGGTGACTTCGTTGAACACGCCGTTTTCCACCCATGCCCATTTGAGCTGGCTGTTGCCGCCGTCGAGCAGGAGGAGGCGTTCGGGCGGGCGCGGCGCGGCGGCGCGGGGCGTGTCGTCGGGGCGCAGGCTGATTTCGCCGCTGACGACGGTTTGTTCGCCTGCGGCTGTCATCAAGTGCAACGCGCCTTGTGCATCGACGCTGAGGACGGTGCCTTCGTTTACGGTCTGCCCGTCGCGCAGGAGCAAGACGGGTCTGCCGTGGTCGCGGTGGGCGGTTTGGTATTCTTCGAGGAAGGGGGCGAACCCGTTTTGCGCGTATTGCGTCAGGACGGCATTGAGTTCGCCCAACAATTTGTCCAACAGCGTTGAAGCGGGAATGCAGTGTACGGAGGCGGTGCCGCGGGCAAGCTGCGCGTTGTGGAAAAGGGCCTGGACGGAAGCGGCGTTTTCGACTTCTTTGGGCAGGACGAAATTGATGCCTATGCCGATGACGGCGGCGGTTTTGCCCTCGTTGCGGACGGTTTCGATCAGGATACCGCCGAGTTTGTCCCTGCCGGCGACCAAATCGTTCGGCCACTTGATTTGTATGTCCAAACCCGATGCGGCTAAAGCGCGGCGGCAGGCGAGCGCGACGGCGGGGGCGAGCGAGCCGAGTTCGTGCTGCGGTTTGTCGAATACCCAGCCGAAGCTGAACATCAGGCATTCGCCCAGCCGGTGTGTCCACTTGCGTCCCTGCCGCCCGCGGCCTTTGGTTTGCAGATGCGCGACGCAGAGCGATTTATGGGCTTGTTCGGGCGAAGTGCGCGCCAGATTCAGGATTTCGTCGTTGCTGGACGTGCATTCATGTTTTAAGGTCGTCTGAAAACCGCGTTCCGCGCCCAAACGCTGCAAGGCTTCTTCGTCAAACAAGGCAAGCGGGCGCACGAGCCGCCATTGCCCGTCGTGCTGGCGCAGCAGTCCGCGGATGTGTGCGGGCATCTGTTGCCAAAAGCCGTTGAGCTGGTGCGGCTTCACGCCCGCGATACGCGCGAGATGGGAAACGTGTTGCGGCAGACCGTCGGCAAGTTCCGCCAAAACCCGACTGTGCGGCAGTTTCAGCGCGGTCATTTGCCGCCCTCGGCTGCGCGGATTTTTTCCAGCGTTTTCGTGGTGGAAGTCTGGTGCAGGAACGGAATGGAAAACACTTTGCCGCCGCGCGCCAGCGTTTCTTGCGCGCCGACGATTTTTTCGACCGGCCAGTCGCCGCCTTTAATCAGGATGTCGGGTTTGATTTGCTCGATCAACTCGGCGGGCGTGTCTTCGTCAAACCAAGTGACCAAGTCCACGCTTGCCAACGCAGCCGCTACCGCCGCGCGGTTTTCCAGCGGATTGACGGGACGGTCGTCCCCCTTGCCCAAACGGCGCACGGACGAATCCGTGTTCAAAGCCAGCACCAACGCCGCCCCCGCCGACCGAGCCTGCGCCAGATAGGTAACATGCCCCCTGTGCAGAATATCGAAACAGCCGTTGGTAAACACCAGCGGGCGGGGAAGCGTGTGCAGTCGCTGCGCCAATTCTTCGGGCGGACATATTTTGCGTTCGAAATCGGGGAGGGACCAGTCAGACATAATCGGGATTCCGTCAGGGATAAACAGACAGGCGGTATGATACCGAAGCGGGCGGAAAAGGTAAATTTGAGGGGAGGGGAAGGGGTCGTCTGAAAAGGCGGAATTCGACAAAATCGCCACTTTTGCGTAACAGGCTTGGTTTTATAGTCAATTAAAAACAAAATGGTACAATACT
>NZ_KV821523.1:0-212 GCF_001815675.1 Neisseria sp. HMSC065D04 | reverse complement strand
ATGCCGTAACGGCAACCTTATACGGCTTACCCTTAGACAGCAGGCGCTGATAGAAATCCCGAATAAACGGTTAAAACGTGTCGCTACCACGGTAGCCATATACAGAGCCTTACGCACCGCAGACCTTCCGCCGAAGCAGCGGCTTTTGAATTTGGTTTCCCCACTCTCCCTCGGGTGTGGGGCAATACCGACCAAACTCGCTATCCGTTTGT
>NZ_KV821522.1:0-362 GCF_001815675.1 Neisseria sp. HMSC065D04 | reverse complement strand
TCCTTCAGCGCATTCAGCTGCAGCTCGTCATTCTGTGCCTGTACTTCCACTTTGCCCTGATTGGCCTGCACCTTGATGCCGCTGCTTTGCGCAAACAGGTTGAGGCTTTCTACTGCATGGGCGGTCAGGCTTTGTCCGGCGGTGATGTCGGTATGGTTGCCGCTGACGAGGTGGATGTTTTCATTGGCAGTGTGCAGTTGGCTTTGTTGGGTTGCGGTAGCGATGCCGGCGGGGGCGGTTTGGATCAAACCGGCCTCTTTCAGGTCTTTGAGGGCGTCTTTCAGACGACCCCTTTGGGTTTCTTCATCGGTGTGGTGGTTGTTGGCGGTTTGGGCGGCTTTGTTCAGGCTTTTGGCGAGGGA
>NZ_KV821521.1:3471-29772 GCF_001815675.1 Neisseria sp. HMSC065D04 | reverse complement strand
GGTTAACGCTTTAACCATTGCGCCTTTCCCCAGAGTTACCTTACGTTGCAGCAACGTCGGTTCGCCTGCTTTCAACACGTCGCCGTGCATGATTTCCAGACTCATATCGTGTTGTTTGGCAAATTCGACGGTGCTATGGACTTCAAACGGTTTTTTGCCGTCGTCCGCGATAAAACCGCCTATCAGACAAATGCCGTGTTTATTTGGCACTTCAAATTCCTGTCTGGTTTTCAACCCATTGAGGATTTCTTGGCGGAATTTTTTCTCCATGGTGTTTATTGCTTCTTTTTCTTGGGTTTTCCAGTTGGCAGGGGCTTTGCCATGATCAGAAGGAATGCGGAAATAACTACGCACAATATAAGCATCATCATTATCCAGCTTGAAATATAAATCGGCTTCGTAGGGCATACCGCGATCTCGGATAATATGCTCCCATTCAAAATCCCTACGCGTTACCTGCATCATTGCCCGATCCGGAATCAGGGTGCGGGTATCGACGACAATATCGGTTCCATCATAACCATATTGTTTATTCTCATTGATGGTGCTTACGTTTCTTTTCCAGTCGTTAAACATGACCATCACACTCCAGCCGTTATACTTAAGCCATGTACTGCCATGACGGCGTTTGGACGGCAGCCGCAATTGATAGCGGCCGCTGCAATAGGGCTGTTCGGTCCAGTAGGCGGTATCGATGGCGGATTTGGTGACGGTCGGTGAAGTTTCTGCCGATGGGGAAACAGTGGGCGTGCAGGCTGTGGCGGCGAGAATAAGCGACAGCGTGGTCAGACGGATGGACATGGATAAGCTCCGTGATAGATAGGGGTCGTCTGAAAGTATAGTTTATTCAGACGACCTTTGTCATAAAACGGGCTTGGCGGTATTTATTCGGCATGGGCGGGCATTTCGCGCGTCCGCAAGATGGGCGGTATGGCGATAATGTCGGTAGGGAAAATGACGGTTTGGCTTTATAATCTGATTCATTCTTTTCAGGCAGACCATTATGGAACACGATTCAAACGAAACCATGCGCCTTTCCAAGCGTATGGCGCAATTGGGCTTATGCTCGCGCCGCGAGGCGGACAGCTACATCGAGCAAGGCTGGGTCAAGGTTAACGGGCAAACCGCCGTACTCGGTCAGAAAGTAACCGAACGCGACCGCATCGACCTCAACCGGCAGGCGCATGAAAAACAGGCGGAGCGCGTTACCATCCTGCTCAACAAGCCCGTCGGCTACGTCAGCGCGCAGGCGGAAAAAGGCTACAAATCCGCCGCCGAGCTGATTACCGCCGACAACCGTTGGGAAGGCGACGACAGCCGCATTCCGTTCAGCGAAAAACACAAATTCGGCTTGGCGCCGGCCGGTCGGCTGGACATCGATTCCGTCGGATTGCTGGTGTTGACGCAGGACGGCCGCATCGCCAAGCAGCTTATCGGCGAAAACAGCGGCAGCGAAAAAGAATATCTGGTGCGCGTGCGCGGCAAATTGGACGAAAAAGGACTTGGCTTGCTCAACCATGGATTGAGTCTGGACGGCGAGAAATTGCGCCCCGCCAAAGTAGAATGGCAAAACGAAGACCAACTGCGTTTCGTGTTGAAACAAGGCAAAAAGCGGCAAATCCGCCGTATGTGCGAACTCGTCGGTTTGCGCGTCGTCGGGCTGAAGCGGATTCGGATGGGTAAGGTCAAACTGGGCAAACTGCCGCCCGGCAAATGGCGTTATCTGCGGGCGGATGAGTCATTTTGATTGGATTTGAAGATTGGAGATAACGGCAAGAGGTCGTCTGAAAACGTCACTGTATCCGTTTTATAAAGACAATAATATGAATTTAGAAACCAAAATCCCGCCGCCGGCGGTATGTTTTATCTGCGCATTGCTGATGTATGCCTCTGCGCAAGTATCCGCGCTGGCAGGCATGCTGCCGCGCTTTCCGATATTGCTGTCGGTTGTTTTGATAGCGTTTGGGACGGCGTTGGGCGTATCAGGTGTGTGGGCGTTTCGCCGTGTGCGCACGACCGTCAGCCCGTTCAATCCCGAACAAACCGAACACTTCGTTTCAGAAGGTGTGTACCGTTTCAGCCGTAACCCGATGTATGCAGGCATGGGCTTCTGGCTGGCGGCATGGGCGGGACACTTGGCGCATCCGCTGCCGTGGCTGTTTTTGGCGGTATTTGCCGCCTATATGACGCGTTTCCAAATCATGCCTGAAGAGCGCGTGTTGGCGCGGAAATTCGGTGCTGAGTATGAAGCGTACTGCCGACGCGTCCGCCGTTGGTTATAAAAGCGGCAACGTCAAATCGGGTCTCGCCCCTGTGCCTTTGCGGCATGAAATGATCCGGCTGCGCCGATTAGCCCTGATTGTGTGAATCCGCGATGGTTCAAATCAAACAAAAGGTCGTCTGAAACCCCAAAACAAGGTTTCAGACGACCTTTCTAGTCAACTGCCTGTATCAAATTAATGATGACCGCAGCCGCATTCTTTTTTCATGTCGATAACCATACGGCCGGTGATTTTGCCTTCGCGCATTTCTTGGAAAATCGCCGGCGCTTCGTCCAAAGCACGCAGTTGGACTTTTGGTACCACCAAGCCTTCTGCGCCGAATTGGAAGGCTTCTTCCAAGTCTTTGCGCGTACCGACCAGCGAGCCGACCACTTCGATGCCGTCCAAGACCAGACGAGGGATGGACAGGTCCATAGATTCGGGCGGCAGACCGATGGCGACGACGCGGCCGCCTGCGCGGACGCAGTCCACGGCAGAGTTGAACGCGGCGGCGGATACGGCGGTAACAACGGCTGCGTGTGCACCACCGGTTTTTTCCTGAATCACTTTGGCTGCGTCTTCTTTGGCGGCGTTAATGACTAAATCTGCGCCGCTTTCTTTAGCGAATGCCAGTTTTTCATCATTGATGTCGATGGCGACGACGTGTGCGCCGAATACTTTTTTCGCGTATTGGACACCCAAGTTGCCCAAACCGCCCGCGCCGTAAACGGCAATCCATTGTCCCGGACGCACGCCGGAAACTTTCACGCCTTTGTAAGTGGTTACGCCGGCGCAGGTGATGCTGGAAGCTTGCGCGGGGTCGAGGCCGTCGGGTACTTTGACGGCGTAGTCTGCATCGACGATACAGTGGGTCGCCATGCCGCCGTCGGCGGTGTAGCCTGCGTTCAATACGGAACGGCACAAGGTTTCGCGGCCGGTATTACAGTATTCGCACGAACCGCAGCTTTGGAACAACCATGCGATGCTGACGCGGTCGCCGACTTTCAGGGCGTTTGCGCCCGGAGCGACTTCTTTGACGATGCCGATGCCTTCGTGTCCCAACACGCGGCCCGGTTTTTCGCCGTAGTCGCCTGCCGCAACGTGCAAGTCGGTATGGCATACGCCGCAATATTCGACTTCAACCAACGCCTCGCCGTATTCCAACGGGCGCAGTTCGCGTTCTACAACTTCTACATCGCCTGCTACATTTTGATTCACAACAACTGCTTGCATCTTCATGGTGTTCTCCTTGGCATTCGTAAGAAATCCGTAAACGGTTGGGCGGGATAACGCCTTTCCTGTAAATGAGAATACTCCCCTTCATTTCGCCGTGTCAACACCCTATCTTTTTGAAAAATAAGAAATAAAATGTTATACCATAACATTTTATCTGCGTAAAAATATACCTGTTAAAGCACTGAAAAATTCTTACACATATCATGTAAAAAAGGTCGTCTGAAAACTTTAAATATATTAACAAACGCGCTTCGTTTCCATACGGGGTCAAGCCTTATCGGTTTAAATTTCCTATTTTAGAAAATTACATATTTGGAATTTCGAGAACGTTATCATTTTTAGTGCTTGAACTGAAAGAGAAAAAATACTATCCTGTTTTCAGACGACGTTTGAGGAACGTCCAAAACCTAAGAAAGACAACCAAGGAGACAGCATCATGGCAAAAGATTTAAATGTGTTTGATAAAGAGTACGGCCTCTTGATTAACGGCGTGTGGACGAAACCCGGCGCGCTTTTGGATTCATACAATCCTGCCAACGGCGAAGTATTGGCGAAATTCACCGACGCGACCGACGCCGATGTGGATGCCGCCGTCGCCGCCGCGCAAGAAGCGTTCAAAACATGGCGCAAAACCACCACCACCGAACGCGCCGCCATACTCAACAAAATCGCCGATGTGATTGACGACAACTTGGAATTGTTCGCCTTGCAGGAAACGCTGGACAACGGCAAACCCATCCGCGAAACCCGCGCCGCCGACATCCCGCTGGCTTCCGACCATTTCCGCTACTTTGCCAGCGTGATCCGCGGCGAAGAAGGCACTGCCACCCAGCTTGACTCCGAAGACCTGTCTATCGTCCTGCGCGAACCCATCGGTGTCGTCGGGCAGATTATTCCGTGGAACTTCCCCTTCCTGATGGCGGCTTGGAAAATCGCGCCCGCACTCGCCGCAGGCTGTACCATCGTTATCCACCCGTCTTCCAGCACTTCGCTGAGTCTGTTGTCGTTCGCACAAAAAATCAACCACTTGCTGCCTAAAGGCGTGCTGAACATCATCACCGGACGCGGTTCTAAATCCGGCGAATACATGCTGCACCACAAAGGCTTCAACAAACTCGCCTTTACCGGTTCGACCGAAATCGGCCGCCACATCGGCATTGCCGCCGCCGAAATGCTGATTCCCGCCACCTTGGAGCTGGGCGGCAAATCCGCCAACATCTTCTTTGACGACATGCCGTTCGACAAAGCCCTCGAAGGCGCGCAAAAAGGTATTTTGTTCAACCAAGGCCAAGTGTGCTGCGCCGGTTCGCGCATCTTCGTTCAGGAAGGCATTTACGACAAATTCGTCAACGCCTTGGCGGAAGAGTTCAAAAAAATCAAAGTCGGCCTGCCTTGGGAAGACGACACTCAAATGGGTTCGCAAGTCAACGCCGGCCAGCTCGAAACCATTTTGAAATACGTCAAAATCGGCGAACAAGAAGGCTGCCGCATCATCACCGGCGGTAAAAAAATCGAAGGCGAATTGGGCAAAGGCGAATTTGTCGAACCGACCTTGATCGAAGCCGACAGTAACAACGCCCGCGTTGCCCAAGAAGAAATCTTCGGCCCGGTTGCCACCGTGATTAAATTCAAAACCGAAGAAGAAGTCATCAAAATGGCCAACGACAGCGAATACGGCCTGGGCGGCGCAGTTTGGAGCAAAGACATCAACCGCTGCCTGCGCGTTTCCAATGCACTGGAAACCGGCCGCGTTTGGGTAAACTGCTACAACCGCCTGCCCGCAGGCGCACCGTTTGGCGGCTACAAAACTTCAGGTATCGGCCGCGAAACCCACAAAATGATGCTCGCCGCGTACACGCAGGTGAAAAACATCTACATTTCCACCCGCGAGGAACGCGAAGGTTTCTATTGATTGCCTGCCGAACATCGTTTATTGATGTAGAAAAAAGGTCGTCTGAAAATCCGGATTCGGGTTTCAGACGACCTTTTGTGTTGAGTGGCATTCTGATGAATGTTTGCCGTTGCAGGCGAATAAACGGTCAGAGGCTTGCCTTTGGGAAAGATTAAACGGTTTTTAGAAGATTCATAATGCCAAAGGGTGGTAGGTAATTTTGTTATACGGTATTTGCCAGCATGGTTAACACATAAGGTTCCAAGCCATTTTGACAGCAATCAGCAGCAGCATGATGCCGAAGGAAATTTTGAGCTGGCGGGCGGGGAGTTTGTGCGCGGTTTTGACGCCGATAGGGGCGAAAATCATGGTGGCGATGCTAAGGATGGCGACGGCGGGCAGATAGAGAAAGCCGCCGGAGCCGTGGGGCAGGTCGGGAACGTTCCAGCCGGTAACGAGATAGCCGATTGTGCCGGCGAGCGCAATCGGCCAGGCAAGGCCGGAAGATGTGCCGATGGCGCGGTGGGCAGGAAAGTTGCAATACATCAGGAAGGGTACGGACAGCGAGCCGCCGCCGATGCCGACCCAGCTTGAAGCTGCGCCGAACAATGTACCGACTGCGCTCAGACCAGGCAGGGCGGGCAGGTGGCGCGAGGCTTTGGGTTTGGAGTCGGTCAGGGTTTTGAGGGCGATAAGGGTTAGGAATGAGATGAAGAAGATTTGCAGGGCGCGGGTAGGCATGTATTTGGCGGTTACTGCGCCGATCAGTACGCCGAATATCATGGAAGGGGTCATACGGCGGACAGTCTGCCAGTCGATGGCGCTTTTTTTGTGCTGCGCGTACATGCTGGAGAAGGTGGTGAACACCATTACGGCGAAGGATGTGCCGATGGCGAGATGTTGGGCGTAGGGATGGCTGTTGATGCCTTGCAGTTGCAGTGTCCACAAGACGACGGGGACGACCAACGTACCGCCGCCTACGCCGAACAATCCTGCAATAAAGCCAGCAGCGCTTCCGACGGCGAGCAGGGCGAGGATAATATCCCAAGTCCACATTTTTCAGACGACCTTTTTGTTCCTGCGGCGTTTTTTCAGCCAACGCCGTGCCGCCATAATGTAGCCGGAGAGACTGTACCCCAAGAAGAAGAGGAATAAGACGAGGGCGGGCTTCCATGTGATTAAGAGGAGGATCAGCACGGCGATTACCATGCCCATAAACGGGACTTGGCGGCGGATGTTGATTTCTTTAAAGCTCCAAAACGGGATTTGGACGATCATGGAAATGCCGGCGAAAAGCGTGATGCCCAAAGCCCACCAATGCACGCCGGGGAAGCGTTCGATGCTGTGGTTGACCCAAATCAGGCCGACAATCAACGCGGCGGCGGTCGGACTGGGAACGCCGATGAACCAGCGTTTATCGACTTTGCCGATAAGCGTATTGAAGAGGGCGAGGCGCAGAGCGGCGCAGGCGCAGTAGATGAAGGCGACGGAATAACCGATTTTGCCAAACTGCCAAAGCTGCCATTTATAGGCAATCAAGGCGGGCGCAACGCCGAAACTGACCATGTCGGCAAGGCTGTCGAGCTGTTCGCCGAACGCGCTTTGGCTGTTGGTCAGCCGTGCCACGCGACCGTCCATGCCGTCGAGCAGCATGGAGAGGAATACTGCAATCGCTGCCGTCTCATAACGCCCGTGCATGGATTGGGTGATGGCGAAAAAGGCGCAGAACAACGCGGCGATGGTAAAGGAGTTGGGCAGCAGGTAGATACTGTTGCGGCGCAATGAATTGCGTTGCAGGTTTTGAGGGTTTTGCGTATTGTCCATAAGCGTTCGATGATGCTGTACGAAGCAGATTTAGGGATTATACCGTATCGTGACCGCCTGACAATTTAATAACGATGGTATTTTTTTATGGCGGCGCGGTTCTGTAACTTGGGTGATGAAAAAGGTCGTCTGAAAACCTTTAGAGGTTTCAGACGACCTTTTGTTTAAGCTGTCATCAGCTCAGTTTGCCGTGGCATTGTTTGTATTTCAGGCCGCTTCCGCAAGGGCAGGGGTCGTTGCGGTGGACGACTTGGCCTTGGGCGGCAAGTGCTTCGGGGCTGAAATCCGTTCCGTCGGGATCGAACGCTTCGGTAACCAAATTGGTTTGGGATTGTCCGAGCAGCTCTTCCATGTCGGGCGCTTCGGAGTGGATGGTTTGGATGCCGACGGGTGCGGGTTCGGCAATTTCTTCTACATCGGTGTTGCGCTCGATTTGGACGGAGGCTAAGAGGGAAGCGGTTTGATGCTTGATACCGCGCCACAGGTTTTCAAACATGGCGAAGGCTTCGCGTTTGTATTCCTGTTTCGGATTTTTCTGGGCATAGCTGCGCAGGTGGATGCCTTGGCGCAGGTAGTCCATGGCGGCAAGGTGTTCGCGCCATTGCAGGTCGATGACTTGCAGCATGACGTTGCGTTCGAAATCCGACATCGGTTTTTTACCGACCAGATCGACTTTGGCCGCGTATTCTTCTTCCACGCGTTTAATCAGACGCTCTTTGATGTCCTGATTGTCCAATGTGGTGTCTGCTTTGAGCCATGCTTGGATGTCTTCGTGCAGGCGGAATTCGGCGGCAAGCTGGCTTTCGAGTGCGGGGATGTCCCATTGCTCTTCCATGCTGTCGGGCGGTATGTACAAATCGACCAAATCGCTGATGACTTCTTCGCGGATACCTTTAGTCAGGTCGCTGACGTCTTTGCTGTTGAGGATTTCGTTGCGTTGGTGGTAGATGACTTTACGTTGGTCGTTGGCAACATCGTCGTATTCCAATACTTGTTTGCGCATGTCGAAGTTGCGGCCTTCGACTTTGCGTTGCGCGCCTTCGATTTGACGGGTCAGCATGCCGTGTTCGATGGCGATACCGCGTTCCGGCGCAAGGCGGTTGAGGATGGCGGCGGCACGGTCGAGCGCGAAGAGGCGCAGCAGCGGGTCTTCAAACGAGAGGTAGAAGCGGCTGGAGCCGGGGTCGCCCTGACGGCCTGCGCGTCCGCGCAATTGGTTGTCGATGCGGCGGCTTTCGTGGCGTTCGGTACCGATGATATGCAGACCACCTGCAGCGACCACTTGGTCGTGTTCTGCCTGCCAGCCGTTTTCAAGGGCGGCGATTTGTGCGGCTTTTTCTTCTTCGCTCAGGTTTTCGTTAGACTGGATAGCTTCGATTTGGTGTTTGAGGTTGCCGCCGAGGACGATGTCGGTACCGCGGCCCGCCATGTTGGTGGCGACGGTAATGGCGCCGACTTTACCGGCTTGGGCGACAATCAGGGCTTCGCGTTCGTGTTCTTTGGCGTTGAGGACGTTGTGCGGCAGTCCGGCTTTTTGCAGAAGACGGGAGACCAGCTCGGAGTTTTCGATGCTGGTGGTACCGACGAGGACGGGCTGACCGCGTTTGTGGCATTCTTCGATGTCTTTGACGACGGCTTCGAATTTTTCTTCGGCAGAACGGAAAATCTGGTCGTTGAAGTCTTTACGCTGTACGGGGCGGTTGGTCGGGATGATGACGGTTTCGAGGTTGTAGATGCTTTGGAACTCGAAAGCCTCGGTATCGGCGGTACCGGTCATGCCGGAGAGTTTGGTGTACAGACGGAAGTAGTTTTGGAAGGTGATGGAGGCGAGGGTTTGGTTTTCGCGTTTGATTTCCACGCCTTCTTTGGCTTCGACGGCTTGGTGCAGACCTTCGGACCAACGGCGGCCAGACATCAGACGACCTGTAAATTCGTCTACGATAACGATTTCGCCGTCTTGAATGACGTAGTGTTGGTCTTTGTGGAATAACGTATGCGCGCGCAATGCAGCCATGAGGTGGTGCATCAGGGCGATGTTGGCGGCGGAGTAGAGGGAGTCGTTTTCTTGCAGCAAGCCCATTTGAATCAGGATTTGCTCGGCGTGTTCGTGACCCGCTTCGCTCAAGATGACTTGGTGTGCTTTTTCATCGACCCAGTAATCGCCTTCGCCTTCTTCGGTTTCTTGGCGGATGAGGTGCGCGGGAAGGCTGTTCATGATTTGGTACAGCTGGATGTTGTCATCCGCCTGACCGGAGATAATCAGCGGGGTACGCGCTTCGTCGATCAAAATGGAGTCCACTTCGTCCACTACGGCGAAATTCAATTCGCGCTGAACTTTGTCGTATTGGTCGGTCACCATGTTGTCGCGCAGGTAGTCGAAGCCGAATTCGTTGTTGGTACCATAGGTAATGTCAGCACCATAGGCGTTTTGACGGTCAAACGGCTGCATATCGGCGACGATGACGCCGACGGTTAAGCCGAGGAAGTTGTAGAGCGGTTCCATAATGCCTGCGTCGCGGGCGGCAAGGTAGTCGTTGACGGTAACGACGTGCACGCCTTTGCCGGACAGGGCGTTGAGATAGACGGCAAGGGTGGCGACCAAGGTTTTACCTTCGCCGGTACGCATTTCGGCGATTTTGCCGTCGTGCAGCACCATACCGCCGATAAGCTGGACGTCAAAGTGGCGCATACCGAGTACGCGGCGGGACGCTTCGCGGCAGACGGCGAAGGCTTCGACCAAGATGTCGTCCAAAGTCTGACCGTTGGCAAGACGTTGTTTGAATTCGGCTGTTTTAGCCTGTAAATCCGCATCGCTCAAGGCTTTCATTTGTTCTTCGAGTGCGTTGATTTTGGCAACGGATTTACGGTATTGTTTGAGCAGCCGGTCATTGCGGCTGCCGAAGATTTTCTTAGCAATGTTTGTCAGCATGAAATAGTTCCTGCGCCTGATATAAAATAATGGCGAAACGGGGATTTTAACACAAGCCTCGCGGCAAGGCAGTCATGCCGTTTGAAATAAAGGCAGTTTTACCGGATTTCAATCTTGATAATACAACCGTACACTTTGAAAAGGTCGTCTGAAACATATGAATTTGGAACAATTGGGCAAGCGGGATGCGCGGTTGGCCGGTTTGTTGCAGCAGTCGCAACAATGGCGCAGGCTGGATGCGGCAGTCAAACGCATCCTGCCGGCAAACCTGCACCCGCACTTTCAAACTGCCTGCATCGAAGAGGGCAGGTTGGTGTTGCTGGCGGCAAACGGTATGGCGGCTTCGCGCCTGAAAATGATATTGCCCGCGCTTGTGCCGCAGCTTCAGGAGTTGAACGCGGGGATTAGGGATTTGTCGGTCAAAGTCGTGCCGAAGCCGCCGGCGCAACCCAAAGTCAACAGCCTGCATTTGAGCGGGGCGGCATTGGAGAGTTTTGATGCGGCGGCGGCAAAATTGGAAGACAAGCATCCTGAATTGGCTGCCGCGCTGGCGGAGTTGGTGCGCAAACACAGCCGTTGAGTTTGAAATGGTTGTGTTGTTTGTTAATTAAAGTTAAAGAATATTTCGTCTGACCGATAAAATCTAATACTAAAGAAATACGACATTAATAGTAGCCATTCTCATTTGTGTAAACTGAGGTAAAATAGCCGTTGAATTTTGGATTTGTTCGATTTGTTGTAGCAGAATATAGCTTCATTTTCATCCTTCTTTCGCTTGCGGATATGAAATCTGAAATTAGGTTCATTAATATATATTCGCAAGTTTTATTTTGTAGAACTTAACATATTCTCACCTATCATTAGGAGATACACATGAAAGCTTATTTGGCTCTGATTTCCGCTGCCGTTATCGGCTTGTCCGCTTGTTCACAAGAAGCTTCAAAACCTGCCGAAGCCTCTGCTCCGACTGCATCTGCTGCTTCTGAAGCCGCACCTGCACCTGCAGAAAGCGCACCTCCTGCCGATGCTCCTGCTTCCGGCGCGGCTTCAGCCGACTCTGCCGCAGCACCTGCCGCCGGCAACTGCGCGACTACTGTCGAAGCCAACGACGCTATGCAGTTTAACACTAAAGAAATCCAAGTCAGCAAAGCTTGTAAAGAATTCACCGTTACCCTGAAACACACCGGTACCCAACCTAAAGAAAGCATGGGTCACAACATCGTCATCGGTAAAGCCGAAGACATGGACGGTATTTTCAAAGACGGTGCCGGCGCTGCTGCAACCGACTACGTGAAACCTGACGATGCACGCGTTGTTGCCCACACCAAACTGGTCGGCGGCGGCGAAGAAGCTTCCCTGACTCTGGATCCTGCCAAATTGGCGGGCGGCGAATACAAATTTGCCTGCACCTTCCCGGGACACGGTGCTTTGATGAACGGCAAAGTGACTTTGGTTGACTAATCCGTCCAAGCTTCAAAATACAGACAGCCTGCTTTATGCAGGCTGTTTTGTTATAAAATGGTCGTCTGAAAAGTACCCCATTGAGAACACAACCATGAATCCGTTTGAAACCAAAAGCGTTACCTTTGCCGAACCGATTGAAATGCTGTATGCCTGCCACGGCAAAGTGCGCCGTTTCTGCGGCCAAGTCGCCATGCTGTCGGACTATATTGCCGAAAACGGCTGCAATCAGATTGTTTTGCAAACCATCCGCCAAATCGCCCAGTATTTCAACGTTGCCGCGCCGCTGCACCATGAAGACGAAGAAGAAAACTTCTTTCCGCTCCTGCTGCAATACGCGCCGCAAGCCCAAGAAAGCGTGGCCGAGCTTTTGCGCCAACATGTGAGCCTGCATGGTAACTGGGACGCCGTGGCTGCCGAATTTGCCAAACTCGAAGCAGATAACGCCTATATCCCCGATGCGGAAGCGTTCAAACGCTTTGTGGCAGGTTACGATGTGCATTTGGCGATTGAAGAACCCTTGTTCGATATGGGCAAAACGTTTATCCCCAAAGAGAAGCTGACCGAAATCGGCGAAATCATGGCGGCGCGCCGACGCAAATAAAGTCGTTTACAGATTGCCGTTTCTTCAAACAAAGGTCGTCTGAAAACTTGAAAACAGAGTTTCAGACGACCTCAATATCACCCGTAACACAACCACGTCGTCTGAAAAGGAAGCAAACCATGCTGACCCCGAAAAGCTGCGATTTGTTCAACATCCCGTTTTTCCAGTTTGCCCAGCTCAAAAAATACCAGCCCGAAAGCATTCCGCAAATCAAAGCCGACTACAAGGAAAACTGGCAGATATGGCAGCAGCTGATACAGCAGGTCGCCGCAGACTTGGGCGAACCTTTCGCCCCGCCGCATATCGAACGCTGGTGTAACGGCTGGCAGGTTCGCGCCCATTTCTTCGCCTACTTCAAATACGCCCAATACAAAAACTCCGCCGCGATTTTATCGATTTTATTGAACCGCCGCCGCCTGAGCGTCAGCTTGGATTGGCACTGCTATAAAGCCGACGTATCACCGATTACGCTGCCGGAATACAACCGCTGGCTGGATGATTTTGATACCGAAAAATACGCCGCATTCGATATGTGGCACGGCGCGGAAAGCGAATATGACGACTACCGCACCGTCGCACAGCAAAGCGAATCCGACCGAAGGTTGCAAAACGACGAAGACTTTTTCTGCATCGGCAAACACATCGAACGCGACGATTTGGGCAAACAGGATGTAGCAAAATGGATAGCCGAAACGGTGGAAGATTTGCTGCCGCTTTATGAAGTCTGTCACGGCAAATGATTCAGAAAACGGACGGGTACGAATGCCCGTCTTATACACCAACCCAACCCGGAGGTCGTCTGAAAATCAGCTTCAGGACATTTCAGACGACCTGATTTCCAAAGTGAACAAAATGACCGAAACCCAATCCCTAGAACTCGCCAAAGCGTTGATTTCCCGCCCGTCCGTTACCCCCGACGACCGAGATTGCCAAAAACTGCTTGCCGAACGCCTGCACAAAATCGGTTTTGCGGCTGAAGAACTCCATTTCGGCGACACCAAAAACATCTGGTTGCGACGCGGCACGAAAGCTCCTGTCGTCTGTTTTGCAGGGCATACCGACGTGGTGCCGACAGGTCCTGTTGAAAAATGGGATTCGCCCCCGTTCGAACCGACCGAGCGCGACGGAAGATTATACGGGCGCGGCGCGGCGGACATGAAAACCAGCATCGCCTGCTTCGTTACCGCCTGCGAACGCTTCGTTGCCGAACATCCCGATCACCAAGGCAGCATTGCGCTCCTGATTACTTCCGACGAAGAGGGCGACGCGTTGGACGGCACGACCAAAGTCGTCGATGTGTTGAAAGCGCGCAACGAGCTTATCGACTACTGCATCGTCGGCGAACCGACTGCCGTGGACAAATTGGGCGATATGATTAAAAACGGCCGGCGCGGCTCGCTGTCGGGCAACCTGACCGTCAAAGGCAAGCAAGGACATATTGCCTATCCGCATTTGGCAATCAATCCCGTGCATACTTTTGCCCCGGCCTTGTTAGAGCTGACGCAGGAAGTCTGGGACGAAGGCAACGAATACTTCCCGCCGACCAGCTTTCAAATTTCCAATATCAACGGCGGCACAGGCGCGACCAACGTCATTCCGGGCGAGCTGAACGTCAAATTCAATTTCCGCTTCTCCACCGAGTCCACCGAAGCAGGGCTGAAACAACGCGTTCACGCCATTTTGGACAAACACGGCGTGCAATACGATTTGCAATGGTCGTGTTCGGGGCAGCCCTTCCTGACCCACGCGGGCAAACTGACTGATGTAGCACGCGAAGCCATCGCCGAAACCTGCGGCGTAGAGACCGAATTGTCCACCACCGGCGGCACTTCCGACGGGCGCTTCATTAAAGCCATTGCGAAAGAACTTATCGAATTAGGCCCGTCCAACGCCACCATCCACCAAATCAACGAAAACGTGCGGTTGGACGATATTCCGAAGCTGTCGGCGGTGTATGAGGGGATATTGGCTCGGTTGTTGGCTGAAAAGGCCGTCTGAAAAGAAGATGGGTTGTCGGATATGGATGTCCGACAATTTGATTAGACCTAACGTGAGTTTGAGATAACGCATTGATTTTTATGTAGAGCGATTTATTTGAACGGCAATCCATTCCCCCACAGGGGAGGGAGCCAAGTTGCAGGCACGCCGACGGAATTTTGCTTCGCATCAACTGCCTTATTTCGAACGCACGTCAAACTTAAATTTGCAAGGCCGTCTGAAAAGCAGATTGCTTGTCGGATATGGATGTCCGACAATTTGATTAGACCTAACGTGAGTTTGAGATAACGCATTGATTTTTATGTAGAGCGATTTATTTGAACGGCAATCCATTCCCTCTCCCGTGGGAGAGGGTTAGGGAGAGGGCATTGGGGCGGCAACGGAAATATTGTCTGTATCTCCCGTTTTACCCTCTCCCCAACCCTCCCCCACAGGGGAGGGAGCCAAGTTGCAGGTACGCCGACGGAATATGGTTGAAACCCGGCCCTTCAGGGCAGTAGAATTTTGGTTTATTTTTTGGGAAGTAACCCCTTCCAAATCAGGGTAAACAGGGCTGCGCCTTATGTGCAGCCCTGTGTGTTGAAACATTGAGGAAGATAACCGTGCCGTCAAATTACTTTCATACGCGTGAACGATTGGGTGCTTTAGGCGGCATCGTGCAACATCATACCGCCTTGTACCGCAGCGTGGCGGTACATGAACCGACCGTGGTTATCGTGCGGCGCGGATGCAAGAAGCTGCGGTGGGCGGGGCGCGAATTGAGGATTGCGGCGGGTGAGGCTGTCGCATTGGCAGGCGGGCAAACGTTTGACGTCATCAATATTCCCGATTCAGACGACCTCTATCAGGCGCAATGGATTGCTTTCGAACAGGAAGCCATAGAAAGGTTTGCCGCACAATACGGGACGGCGCAGGCAGTGTGCGATGCGGTGAAGCTGCCGCACCCCGGGCGGATGAGCGCGGCGTTTGATTATGCGGCTGCGGTACTGGCGGATGAAGAAGTGCCGCACAATGCGGCGGAGGCCGCGCTTTGCGGCATGTTGGCGTGGTTGCAGCATGACGGCATCGGTTTTACCGTGTACGAAGGCGTCAACCTGATGCGGCAAATCCGCAAACTGATTACCGCCGATATGGCTGCGGACTGGTCGTCGGCGATGCTGGCGCAGCGGCTTAATTGCAGCGAGGCCGCGTTGCGGCGGCGGTTGGCGCGGCAGGACACGAATTTCCGTACGCTGCTGACGGATGTTCGCATGATGCGCGCGCTGACGCTGTTGCAGGTTACGCAATGGCCGGTGGCGCAGATTGCCGGCGCGGTCGGCTATGACTGCCCGTCCCGTTTCAGCGCGCGCTTCAAAGAGCGGTTCGGTTGCGTACCGTCGGCGGTCCGCTCGGAAGCGGAGCCAGCGGCATATCGGTGTATGGGGCAGGTCAGCGTCGGTGTTCGACCGTGAATTTCGCTTCGCCCAAGCTGTTTGCCTTAGTGAAGAAACCGACCAGCGCGGGTGTGGATTCGGCGGTGATGTTCGGCAGCTTGGCGACTTTCAGCGCGGTGAGCGTGAATTCGTAGCGGTGTTTCCTGCCTTTGGGGGGACACGCGCCGCCGTAGCCCGGAGTGCCGAAGTCTGTGCGGGTTTGCAGCGCGCCTTTGGGCAGCCTGCCGCCTTGCGCGGTAATGCCTGCGGGCAGGCGGCGGACATCGGCGGGGATATCGGCGACCACCCAATGCATCCAGCCCAGGCCGGTCGGCGCGTCTTTATCGTAAACGGTCAGGACGAAACTTTTTGTCCCTGCGGGCGGATTTTTCCACGACAGCGCGGGAGAAGCATTGCCGCCCGAACAGCCAAAGCCGTAAGGCGCGCTCAAAAGCTGGTTTTGCGTGAAGCCGCCGTCTTTGGACGGGTTGTCGAATTGCAGCGTGAATGCGCCCTCGGCAAAGGCAGCGGTTGAAAAAGCCAGCAGTACTGCGGAGAGGATGCGGGTTTGCATAGATGATTCCTTTGCTTGATGAATAAGTGGATTCATTATAGGCTGTCAACGGCGGCAGGAATGTGCCGAAACGGTTGGATGATGTGCCGAAATGCGCAAATGCAAAAATCGTGGTTTCAGACGACCCTTTGCAGGTCGTCTGAAGTCTTTAATTCCTTTCCCTGAGGCTTTAGAAATATCGAATATTTAGGAATTGCCGCAACCCAACCCTCAAGATTTCCGTCGTAGCCCGTTCCTGCATCGGCGTGCGGGAATGGCGAAAATTGGGGATTTTGCCGTCAAATCCATGATAGAGATACGGAGTAAACGAATGATTACCCTGCCTTCCTTAAACAATCTGCCGTCAAAATGGGATGAAATCCGCCATTGGCTCGAAACCCAAGTTTTTGAGTGTGAAGTCATGCCGTATCCCAATCTGACGGAACACGAAGCCAAGCAGTTCGAGCAGGATTTTATCGACCGTATCGGTTGCGCGCCTGAAGAATATGTCCGCATCCGCCGCGCCATCCGTTTGTTGGAAGCGCATTATCCTGACAGCTCAAACGAATTAACCGCCGCCGCCATTGCCACGCCTTTGGGCGAGATGCTGGCGGTGTTCGGCAGTAAAGGGTTGTGTTTGCTGGAGTTTGTCGGGCAGAAGCATATGGAACAGGAAATTACCGCCGTCCAAAAAGCCTTGCGCGGACGGTTTGTGTTTCGGGAAGATGAGCGAACGCAACTTCTGCGGCAGGAATTGGACTTATACTTCAAGGGTCGTCTGAAAACCTTTGCCACGCCTTTGGAGCAGATTGGCACTGAATTTCAAAAGCAGGCATGGGATGCGCTCTTGGCGATTCCTTACGGAGAAACGCGCAGCTACAAGGAGCAGGCGCAGCGTTTGGGTAATCCCAAAGCAGTCCGCGCCGTTGCCGCCGCCAACGGGCAGAACAAGGTGTCCATCCTGATTCCCTGCCACCGCGTCATTGGCAGCGACGGCAAGCTGACCGGCTACGCAGGCGGCTTGAACCGCAAACAATCGTTGCTTGCTTTGGAACGCGGCGAAGTTCAGACGACCTTGTTTTGATTTCGGAGCAGGCTTCGCACTCTGAAAAACGGTCGGCAATGATGCCTGACAAAATCCGCATACAAAACAATATCGGGCATCAATGCCTGACCTGCCGGAAAGGAGAAATACGAATATGAACCTGAAAAACCGCCATTTCCTGAAACTTTTAGACTTTACGACCGAAGAAATTACCGCCTACCTCGACCTTGCCGCCGAGTTGAAAATCGCTAAAAAGGCAGGGCGCGAAGTGCAGCGGATGAAAGGGAAGAACATCGCCCTGATTTTTGAAAAAACATCGACCCGCACCCGCTGCGCGTTTGAAGTCGCCGCACGCGACCAAGGGGCGGGGGTGACTTATCTGGAGCCGTCCGCCAGCCAAATCGGGCATAAGGAAAGCATCAAAGACACTGCCCGCGTGTTGGGCAGGATGTACGACGGCATCGAATATCGCGGCTTCGGGCAGGACGTGGTCGAAGAATTGGCGAAATACGCCGGCGTGCCCGTGTTCAACGGCTTGACCAACGAGTTCCACCCCACCCAAATGCTCGCCGACGCGCTGACCATGCGCGAACACAGCGGCAAACCCTTGAATCAAACCGCATTTGCCTACGTCGGCGACGCGCGTTACAACATGGCAAATTCGCTGCTGGTGTTGGGCGCGAAGCTCGGTATGGACGTGCGTATCGGCGCACCGAAAACCTTGTGGCCGTCTGAAAACATCGTCGCCCGCGCCCGCGCCGTCGCCGAAGAAACCGGCGGAAAGATTTTGCTCACCGAAAACGCGGAAGAAGCCGTCAAAGGCGTCGATTTTATCCATACCGACGTGTGGGTCAGCATGGGCGAGCCGAAAGAGGTGTGGCAGGAACGCATTGATTTATTGAAAGATTACCGCGTTACCCCCGAACTGATGGCGGTATCGGGCAATCCGCAGGTCAAATTCATGCACTGCCTGCCCGCCTTCCACAACCGCGAAACCAAAGTCGGCGAATGGATTTACGAAACCTTCGGCTTAAACGGCGTGGAAGTAACGGAAGAAGTATTCGAAAGCCCCGCCAGCATCGTGTTCGACCAGGCGGAAAACCGGATGCACACGATTAAAGCGGTGATGGTGGCGGCGTTGGGGGATTGACGGCGTTTCTGTTTGAATCCATTAAAAAGGTCGTCTGAAAATCTACTATAACGGGTTTTCAGACGACCTTTTACCTTTATATCCTTTATAATCACGTCCATCACATTTTTATCCGCGCGCCCCTCCAAGCGGCGACGGAACAATACTCGGCAGAGGCATGGCGGGTTCAGTTTAAACGGGTTTGGCATGACTCCGCCTGTCCTGATTGAAGTTTAATCCGCCATCCGAATACGCCGCCCATCCGAAAGGTTCGCATGACCACTTATTCCCTCTTCGTTACCTGCCCGCGCGGTCTCGAAGCCCCTTTATCCCAAGAACTCGAACAACTCAAATGCCAAGACATCCGCGCTGTTGACGGCGGCGTCGCGTGCAAAGGCGGTATGGAGCAGGTGTACCGCATCAACCTGCATTCGCGCACCGCCAGCCGTGTGTTGCTGCGCCTGATTAAAAGCGGCTACCGCAACGAGCAAGACATTTATAAAGCGGCGAAAAATATCCGCTGGACGGATTGGTTCGACTTGGAACAAACCTTCAAAGTCAAAGTAGAAGGCAAACGCGCCCAAGTCAAAAGTTTGGATTTCGTCGGGCTGAAAATCAAAGACGCCGTATGCGATGTGTTCCGCGACGCTTGCGGCGCGCGCCCCAGCGTCGGCAAAATCCGCCCCGACATCCGCATCCATGTCTTTATCGACGAGCGCGACATTCAAATTTTCATCGACACATCCGGCGAAGCCTTGTTCAAACGCGGCTACCGCCAAGACACGGGCGAAGCGCCGATGCGCGAGAACTTGGCGGCGGGCTTGCTGCTGCTGGCTGGCTATGACGGCACGCAGCCTTTCCAAGACCCGTTTTGCGGTAGCGGCACCATCGTCATCGAAGCCGCATGGATTGCCACCCGCCGCGCGCCCGGTTTGATGCGCCGTTTCGGGTTTGAAAAGCTGAAAAACTTCGATGCCGCCCTTTGGAAAAAGCTGCAACACGAAGCCGAAACGCAAATCCGCCCTGCGTCTGCCCCGATTTCAGGCAGCGACAACGATCGCCATATGATCCGCGCTGCCGTTGCCAACGCCCAAGCTGCCGAGGTGGACACGTTTGTCCGTTTTGAAGTCAAAGACGCGCAGGATACCCGTCCGAACGGGGAAGGTGGCATTTTGATTTCCAATCCGCCTTACGGCGTCCGCCTTGCCGAAGTCCAAGCCCTGCAAGCCCTTTACCCGCAGTTGGGCGCGTGGTTGAAACAGCATTACGCGGGCTGGCTGGCGGGCATGTTTACCGGCGACCGCGATATGCCGAAATTCATGCGCCTCTCGCCCAAACGCAAAATCCCGCTCTACAACGGTAATTTAGACTGCCGCCTGTTTTTGATGGATATGGTCAAAGGGTCGAACCGATAAATACGGTTGAAGGTCGTCTGAAAATATTTCATTACTATGACAGGAAAAATGAACATGGGACTTTTGACTGAATTAGTACAGCTGATACATAGTACTTTTTTGCCCATTGATAGAAAAAATTTTAAAAAACATCTTCATGGAAAGATTGAGCCTACAGAAGAAGAGTTAGTAACAATACAAAATTTTCTTAAAAAAATTCTGATAGAACAAAGCTCTGAAAAAAATAAGAATATCAGCTATGAAAAGCAGATGGAAAGACAAATTGAACAGAAGAAAGTTCCTTATTTGAAAGAACTTTTAGTTGAGGAATTGGATTTTTTATTAGTAAATGGAGTAGATATTGACGGTATTTTAGATGTTATTTATGCAAAAGGAGGATGGGCAAAAGGCTTTGCTTCTATAAGATGGAGTTATAGTAAAAAGGTATATGTTGAAAATAAGGCAGCTCTTCGAGGTATATTGGGTTTCATCATATATATTCTTTTTTCCATCATTATTTATTTTATCTTTGATGCATCATTTGGTATTGATTTTAATATTAAGGGAGTTACTATTGCACCTTTGATAATGTTGCCAATTTGTATCTTTTTATCACTAATATTTATTCTATCCTTGAATACAGAAGACGCCCGAATAAGACTCAAAAAAAGACATGGGAAAATTTTCTCCAAGTGATTTACTATCAAACAGTACTTGAAAAACTTTATTTGGTATTTTCTGAGAAATTAGGAGATACGAAAATGCCCCAAAAACTTTTCCTAAGTAAATGGATGCAATCCATCTCCCCGCTCATCACGGCGGGCATCTTCTGCCTGCTTGCCGTCGGGCGCGCGGAAGCCATGTCTCAGCCTTTGACGCAGCATGTGGAAATCATCAATCGTTGCGAACACGCCGTCGAAGCGCGAGCCAAGCAGCGGTTGACGCGACCGTGGAAGAAGGTTGCACGCCGATTCACTTTGGAAGCGGGCGGACGTTTGGAAGACAGTAGGCAGTTGGCGGGGTTGTTCGGTTTCGGTGTGAGACAGGCGCCGCCGCCTAAAGTATTGTTCAGTCATCAGGGACAGGAAATTTCTTCGGCAGTTATCAAACGCTTTATGTACGCCGATGAGCATTTCATCATCATCGCCTGTTCGGAAAACATGACCGACGAAGAGAAAATGAGTCCGCAAGAATGGTATCGTTGGCGGAATGAGCAGCGAAAGCAGGAAATAGGCGGATAATCCGATGGGGCTGATTGCGTTTGTTTATTCAAACGTGGAGAACTTTCTTTCAATAGAAACTGTCTGATTTCACTCGGATGACCCGTGAAAACAGCGCGGCGGCTCGTGTCGCCTGTCGCAAAATTTGTACTGAGGTCGTCTGAATCAAAATATCGAAAGGAAATAATATGATGAAACCTGCTGTTTTAAGCATTGCCGCTGCTACGGTTTTGGCGGCCTGCAATACGTCCGCCCAACAAGAAGCGCCGAAAGTCGGCATGGCAAATCCGGCTTCTGAGTTTTGCGTGAAGCAGGGCGGGAAATTGGAAATGAAAAAAGACAAAGACGGCGGCGAATATGCGCTTTGCCATCTGCCGGACGGTACGGTCGTTGAAGAATGGGCATATTTCCGCCAGCACAATCAGTAATATAGTAGATTAAATTTAAACCAGGACAAGGCGAGGTAACGCCGTACCGGTTTAAAGTTAATCCACTATAACGCATTGAGCCGTCGCGCTTCGGACGCTTAGGCTCGATATGGTTGCTTTGATTTCGGCAGCGGCAGCTATAACGAAAAGGTCGTCTGAAACCTTGTTTAAGGGTTTCAGACGACCTTTTGATATGTTAGCGATGGAATCAGCTACACGGTTTATCGGGCTTCCAGTTTGGTCACGCCACCCATATAAGGCTGCAAAGCGGCAGGAATATTGATGCTGCCGTCGGCGTTTTGATGGTTTTCCAAAACCGCAACCAAAGTACGGCCGACTGCCAAGCCGGAGCCGTTTAAGGTATGCACCAAGCGGTTTTTGCCGTTTTCGTCTTTGAAGCGTGCCTTCATGCGGCGGGCTTGGAAATCTTCGCAGTTGGAGCAGCTTGAGATTTCGCGGTAAGTATTTTGCGCGGGAACCCAGACTTCCAAGTCATAGGTTTTGGTTGCGCCGAAGCCCATGTCGCCGGTACACAAGGTAATCACGCGGTAGGGCAGTTCCAAAGCCTTTAGGATGTTTTCGGCATGGCCGACCATTTCCTCCAGCGCTTCGTATGATTTTTCGGGATGAACGATTTGCACCATTTCCACTTTGTCGAACTGGTGTTGGCGAATCAGACCACGCACGTCTTTACCGTATGCGCCTGCTTCGGAGCGGAAACATGGGGAATGGGCGGTCAGTTTCAGCGGCAAATCGCCTTCCGCCAAAATGCTGTCGGCAACGGTGTTGGTCAGCGTCACTTCGGCGGTCGGAATCAGGTATTGTGTTTTTTTGCTCTCGTCACCGCCGCGGGTAACATGGAACAAATCTTCTGCAAATTTAGGCAGTTGGCCTGTGCCTTGCAGGGTGGTGTCGTCCACGATGTAGGGTGTGTAATGCTCGGTGTAGCCGTGTTTCAGCGTGTGCGTATCGAGCATGAATTGTGCCAGCGCGCGGTGCAGGCGGGCGATTTGACCTTTCATGACGGTAAAGCGCGCGCCGGAGAGTTTCGCGCCGCCTTCGAAATCCAAGCCCAAAGGTTCGCCCAAATCGACATGGTCTTTGATTTCAAAGTCAAATTCGCGCGGCGTACCGACTTTGCGAACTTCGACGTTTTCGGTTTCGTCTTTGCCGACAGGCACGCTTTCGTGCGGCAGGTTGGGAATGCTCAACAACCATGCGTCCAATTCTTTCTGAACAGCATCCAAATCGGCGGCAGCCTGCTCCAAATCGGTTTTGATTTGGGCGACTTGATCCATGGCTGCCTGCGCCTCTTCGTGTTTACCCTGTCCTTTCAATGCGCCGATTTGTTTGGAAATGCTGTTGCGCGAGGCTTGCAGTTCTTCGGTTTTCACTTGGACGGCTTTGCGCTGCTCTTCCAAGGCATTGAAACGTGCGGTATCAAACTCGTAACCGCGCTGCGCCAAACGTTCGGCGACGGCTGCGGTGTGGCTGCGGAGCTGTTGGATGTCTAACATTTTGTTCTCTCGATAAGATTTGGAAATGGCATCATTGTAAACCAAATTAAGAATATAGTGGATTAACTTTAAACCAGGACGGCGTTACCTCGCCTTAGCTCAAAGAGAACGATTCTCTAAGGTGCTGAAGCACCAAGTGAATCGGTTCCGTACTATCTGTACTGTATCTGCGGCTTCCGCCTTGTCCTGATTTAAATTTAATCCACTATATTTTCACAATGGAAGCGTTTGGGGACAGGCTTTGCGGCGGATATGAAAAGGGTCGTCTGAAACGCCGGATTTAAGTTTTCAGACGACCTCGGACGGATTCGGATACGCTAAACCCGATACCGTCAGATGTGTTTTTCCTAATGCCCGCAATGTCTGTAAAACACGGGCGGCGGCTTATCCAATCATCAGGTTTTCGGCAGGGTAACGCCGGTTTGACCCATGTATTTGCCGTTGCGGTCTTTGTAGGAAGTTTCGCAGATTTCGTCGCTCTCGAAAAAGAGGACTTGCGCCACGCCTTCGCCAGCGTAGATTTTGGCGGGCAGGGGGGTGGTGTTGGAAAACTCGAGGGTAACGTAGCCTTCCCATTCCGGCTCGAACGGGGTGACGTTGACGATGATGCCGCAGCGGGCATAAGTGGATTTGCCCAAGCAGACGGTCAGGACGTTGCGCGGGATGCGGAAGTATTCGACTGTGCGCGCCAGCGCGAAGGAATTGGGCGGGATGATGCAGCAGTCGTCTTCGACGGTAACGAAGTTTTTCGGGTCGAAGTTTTTGGGATCGACGATGGTGCTGTTGATGTTGGTGAAGATTTTAAATTCGTTGGCGCAGCGGATGTCGTAGCCGTAGCTGGACGTGCCGTAGGAGATGATGCGCTGACCGTTGGCTTCTTTGATTTGGTTCGGCTCGAAGGGGTCGATCATGCCGAACTCTTCGCTCATGCGGCGTATCCATTTGTCGGACTTGATGCTCATAATGTTTTCCTTGTTTCTTGCGGTTTTCAGACGACGTCTGCGGTGAGGTCGTCTGAAAATGCGGGACGGGGTTATTTGGTTTTGGGCAGTTTCACTTCTTTAATGATGCCGTTTTCGCATTTCATGATGAAGACGGTTTCGCCGTTTTGCGAGGCGGTGAATTTGCCGTGTGCCAGACCTTTTTTGAACGTGCCCGACAGTACCATGTTGCGGAACTTGGTGCTGTTGGAATTGAACGGCTCGATGAAGGTTTCGCGGTTGACGGAGACGGTGTAAACGCCTTGTCCGTCGAATTTGCCGTTTTTAAACGCGCCGGTGTAGCTGCGTCCGTCTTGGCAGCGCCATGTGCCTTTGCCGGCAGGTTTGCCGTCTTTGCCGACATCGCCGTCGTAGGTGCAGCCCGGCTCCTGATAGGAAGTCAGGACGGCGGCTGAGGCGGGGAGAGCAAGCATAATGGCGAGCGGCAGGAGTGCGAAGTGTTTAAACATAAAGGTTGTCCATTGGATTTAGGTTTCAGACGACCTTTTATCGTGCAAAGGTCTTCTGAAAAATTAGTCTTGCCAGCCGCCCAAATAGGAAACCAGCTCTTCCAACATGGTGCTGACGGATTCCGCCATCAGGATTTGCGAAGCGAAGGCAAGGCTGGCAGCATCGTCGCCGTTGCTCTCGGCCTCTTCCTGCAATACGTCGAGGTATTGGATGCGTTTGAGCGTGAAGTCTTGCGTGAGGATGAAGGCGATTTGTTCGCGCCACACCAAGCCCAGTTGGGTCACGGTTTTGCCGTTTTTGACGTGTTGGACCACTTCATCGGCAGTCAAATCTTGTTTGGACACTTTGACGACGGGAACAACATCGCCCACGCCTTTGAGTTCGCAATCGCTGTCCAATTCAAAACCGCCTTCACAATGCCCTTGCAACAGCCATTCGGTCATCAGGGAAGAGGGCGATTGCTTGGTATTCGGTAGCGAGGCTTCCAAGCCGCCCAAGGCTTCGCGCAGCTTGGTCAGGATGTTTTCAGCTTTGGCAGAAGCCGCATTGTTGACGAGCAGATAGCCGTGGCGGGTGTTGAACACTGCTTCAGTACGGCTGCTGCGGGTAAACGCGCGGGGCAGCAGGTCGTCTGTAATTTGCTCTTTAAGCTCTTGTTTTTCCTTGCGACCGACATTGCGGGCTTCATTGTTTTGAATTTCCGCAACCTTTTCTTCCAAAATATCGCGGATGACGCCGGCAGGCAGGACTTTCTCTTCTTTTTTCAGGGCGACGCGCAAAGTAAAATCGGCAGGGAAAACGAGTTCGGGAGAGAACGGAACCGGTGCGGCAAAGCCTTCGCTGGACCAGTCCAAACCTTGGCAGCGGGTAAATTCAGCCTCTGCAAGTTTGTCGGCAAGTACGTCCGCTTCGGGCAGCTTTTCTTTGTTGAGCGGATAAAAACTGATCTGCTTGAACCACATGGTTTGTTTTCCTTTTCATTAAAAGCGGCATTATACAGGCAAAGCCGATACAAAGATAAGGAGCAGAAGGGTCGTCTGAAACGAGTTTGACCATAAAAAACGCCAGAACCGTTGACAGCGTTTTAACGCTTATGTATAGTTCGCAACTCGGTTACGCGCCCATCGTCTAGAGGCCTAGGACACTGCCCTTTCACGGCGGCAACCGGGGTTCGAATCCCCGTGGGCGTGCCAGATTTTCAATAAACCCCTACTGGAGAACAGTAAGGGTTTATTTTTTTGTCTTTGGGAATGGATGGGGCTGGGTATTGGCTGTTTTCATGCAGCCATTAAAGAATTTCGGCTTTTTTGAAAAACTGATTGCAATGAATGGCATAAAAAATCTTAAGCCCAAATCCATGCCTTGTGCGCAAATTCAGATATTATGCGTGTTAGGGTTCTTTTTCAGATTAAACCAATTAATTCACCCATAGGTTCGCATTCTATTGAATTTTCTAAATATCCAGGTTGCCAAATTTTTTCATAACAAAATACTATAAATTTAGGAAATTCAAGTAATTCTTCAAAGATACTTAACCAATTATAGATAAAATCATCCGTATCCAGTATCCAAGGTTGATGTGATGGCGAGTAGTAAATTACCACGTTCTTCCCTTGGCAAGCTTTAAATCTTTTAAAAGTATCATAATGAATTGATGCTGTCGTTATTTCTCCAAATAAGGAAATACGCAGCTTCTCGCCTTTAATCTTATCCCAATCTATGCTCGATCCAGCCCAAGGCAGTTGATTTAAAGCTGAATCGATTCTCTCAGCATCGGTAATAGATAAAAAACTCTTAATTTTTAATGGCATAATCCAGTTGTTTTCGTGATGTGGCTGTGTGTTACTTTAAAATCAGGTTTCAGACGACCTTCTTTGGATAGATGAACATAAATCCGGACATCCCTGTATTCGCAAATTATAGTGGATTAACTTTAAACCAGTACGGC
>NZ_KV821521.1:0-3371 GCF_001815675.1 Neisseria sp. HMSC065D04 | reverse complement strand
CTTGTCCTGATTTAAATTTAATCCACTATATCAGGTTTAAATCTCAAAATCTTTCTTTCTCTGTATTTATCCAAGGAAAAGAGGAGTAGCGTCCCATATTCTCCATATTCGGTGTGGTTACCATTCTATGCTGCGGTAACCGTGTAATACCGCATCTAGTAGTTAGTAGCCTGAAAACAAAAGTGCGGGCAATAGGTTCTCGCATTTTCTTTACCTACACGCCGTTTCCCCAACTCATGTTTTTCAGACGCTGCTCACGACTGATAAAGGGTAAATCGCTAATTTGAGGAATGCCAAAATTATCCACAAGAGGCAACAATCCTAAATGGTGCAGCTCCTGTTCGATGGCGGCAGTCACCTTACGCATTTCAGGATTCTCAAAGTCGTAGGGCTGCTCGGTGCTAATAATGATACTGCCACAATTCGGAAGATAGATAACCTCGTTTGCGCTGGGTACTTCCTCAGGCAGGATTTCGGCGGGTAGAAAGGAAAACCATTCTAAAGCCATACGTTTTTTGTAAAGGGAAAATGGCCGGACTCTCGAAGGGTAAAAACGGTTTATTCCTTGAAACCGGCAATGCGGCAGATATTTATCCAAATAAAAGAATATCCATTCTTTTATCAGGGTTTTATTGATATCGGATTCGTTCATCAAAAAATAATGTCCAAAAACAACAGAATCATCAGCTCTTGGGAGTAAATCTAGCTTAAACAAACCGTGTCGTTTTTCTATTGGACGACGTTTATCCTCATATTTATGCCATTCCTTATAAGGTACATTCAACCAGTTAAGGTCGAATATCTCGGGCATATGCCGTACTTCTTCCGAAGTCAGTGCAAAATCCTTCATGAGTGCAAAATCGGCAAGAGGCAGGGGAAATTCGACATATTTGTCTTTATAGTTGCAATTGTAGTTTTTACTGGTCTTGATCACCGGATAGCTTTTGCCTTTCAAATTGACTATGCCGTTTTTGATATTTCTACGTTCTGTCAGCAGTTTTACCGTAACTGTATCGTTACATACAAATAGCTCTTGGAGATGTTCTTTTTGAAAAGCTAACATATCCTTGAATACACGATCGAAGGAATGCTGCATAACGGTGAAATGCATTATGAAATCGATTTTTTTCATTTAGTTTCCTATATTCATTCTTTTGACGCATCTGGGATTCGCTGCAATTTCTTGTCCGCCTATCGGATACTGCTAGAGTTCAATATTATTAAAAAAATTCTCCCGATTCATGGCGTCGAAGGTTTCCATATCTAAATGCGCCCATTTATATTCACTGACAAAATCCCGCAGCATTTGGCTTTTTGACACGGTTCTGCCCCAGGCGTCATAAATGGTTTTCCCCAGATATTCTTTAAGCGCGCCGGTTACCTCGTCTGGTGCTGAGGCGGAAATGATGATGTAGTCGTTGACTGCACTTTTTTTCAATCCTGCTGCAACGGCTTCGTCATATAACGATGAAAATTTTGAAAAATCGTTCAATAAAGATTTAATTTCCTCTTCTTTTTCAAGCTTGTGCAGAGTTTTAAAAATCCACTGCTTTTCGGCTTCGTGATCTATATCGTCATCGTCTAAGTAGCTGCACGTTAAATCAAACATGGTATGTGTCCTTTCTAAAAGTAATTGTTGTGTTTGGGCAGAGTCCGTGGGTCGTCTGAAACGTCGGCGCAGCAATATCGGAACATTAAAACTCTGAAGCCTGCAGCACACTGTCACCATCGTCCCGTTTAACCAAACGCCAGATACAATAGCCTTTCCCAATTTCCGTTGTGCCGTTTTGGAGGTACTTGTAATACTCTCCTCTATCAGGAAAAACTTCTCCTTCTTCAAAATGTCGTTCTATCGCATTCTCGAGATCGTCGGGTATCCACAACCCTGCATAAGGTGCTTCCAACGGTCTCTCACGGTAAACGGGCATCAGTTCCTGCTTCGTCCCTTTAGGATCAAAAATCCCGTTTTCAAAATTGGCATTATCCCAGCGATGCAGCCAGTAATAGCCCTGGGAAGCTGAGTAGCGGTTTTTACCGTTGCCGAAAGCAGTATGTAGTGAGTCGTTCAGCTTTTGCGTCAGTATCGGCCGCATCAGGTTGTTCACTATCAGGTAATTAACGGGCAACGGTTTGGTTTTATCTCCCAAATCGGGGAATTTTCCTGCTTTGAATACCATGGTGCCGTTATAAGTCTTCAGTGTAATATCACGATAATGGTTCAAAACGTTTTGGATTTCCGTGCTGTTCAGTTTATTCTGAAACGCCTTACCGACAAGTGTGTACCAGCTGATAGATTTTATACCTTCGTACCAAAGGAGGGTTATGGGTGAATCTGAATCAGGTGTTACTCCCCAATAACGTTTGGTAACGGCGTATTCATAAAATTGGTATTTATAGTAGGAATCGGGGAGAGCGATGGTCAGTCCGGCATAGCCGTGTAAAATATCAAACTGTTTGCAAACATATTCCACCCAATCTTCGAATTCCTGCTGTTGGGCAGTGGTCGATAAAAAGGACAAAGGTAGGGTAATTTGAAGGCAAGATAATCCATTTTCATCTATTGGGTGGGAGGATAGGGTTTTGAACTGATATTCCGGAGCCCTTTGACCATATTCCGTATCAGAAGTCAGCACACATTCTAATCTGCGTCCTGCTTCAGCATTTTTAATGGTACGGTCTATTTTGTTTTGAAATGCGGTCGGATTGAGCCGTGCAAAACGGCGCATGTCTGTCCAAAAATGCATTTTCAAATACCCATGGTACTTTGAGTAAAAGCGTTCGGCAGCTTCCAGCGTCTTGCGTTGTCCCGCTACCGAACCGCCGCCCGTGTAGTAGATCAATATGGTCAGTCCCAGACGGGCATTGATATTGTAGTCTTCGTCATACATCAGGATTTCATCGGCTTCCCGTTGCAGGGACTCGTATAGTTTGGTTGTCATATTGTCTTTTTTATATGGTTGCTGTTGTTTATTCGGTAGGTAGATTACCGTGTCGGGCATCGAATTTGTGTACTTTCCAGTTGAACATAAATCAAAAAGGCAGATAGGACAAATGAACGATGATGAATGGTGGAAATGCGTTATGGATGGTTGTTTGAGTAGGGGATAAATAGAATTGGGTCGTCTGAATAGAGGGTTTCAGGCGACCCCTTTTGATAATGTTGTTTTTTAATTTGATCTATGTTTTGAGTTTTGAGGATATCTTCCCTGTAAAGGTTATTAAGGGGAAAGTGGGCAAGGCGTAGCCATCAGGTGCATCAGCGTCTTCTCGAAAATGCCAAATTTTAAAAAACGCTTCTGTCTCTTAAAACAGAAGCGTTTTTTTCATTTCAGACGACCTGAGACCTTTGCAAAAAAGCCCTTCCCCCGACA
>NZ_KV821520.1:40105-73720 GCF_001815675.1 Neisseria sp. HMSC065D04 | reverse complement strand
AGTATTGTACCATTTTGTTTTTAATTGACTATACATCCCCATCGCACCGCAACAAGGCAAGTTTTTGTATATGCAGGCTTTGGCATCGGGAGCAAAAAACATTGTCGAATTCGGGACTTCCTACGGCATTTCGACGCTGTATCTTGCCGCAGCCGCCAAGCGCAACGGCGGGCGCGTCATCACTTGCGAATATCTGCCGCACAAAGCCGCCGCGGCGAGAAAATATTTCCAAGAAGCCGGTTTGGCAGACTATATCGAGCTTCGCGAAGGCGATGCGCTGGAAACCTTAAAAGACTTAGACATCCGCCCCGATTTCGTCTTGCTCGACGGCTGGCCGGATTTGGTATTCCCCGTATTCAAGCTGCTGGAACCTAATCTTGCCGACCGCGCGGTCATCGCCGTGGACGATGTGGAAGGCTTCTCACCTGCCATGCAGGATTATCTCGATTACGTCCGCCGCCCTGAAAACGGTTATATTTCAAGCACATTAAAACCTTATAAAGCGCTGGAATATACGATCAAGACAGGTAAACCGAAAAGGTCGTCTGAAAATCGGTAAAGCAATTCTATTTTGCCTAAACCGAGTTTTCAGACGACCTTTTATTACTATCTTTGCAACCATCACTGCTCGGGCATCATCTCACCTTCACCGCCCATGCTGTTTGCCGCATTAACCCGTTCCTGCGCGGCTTTCACTTGATTCTCCAAACCTTTAATCCGTTCTTGATAACGTGCGTAATTGCGCTCGTTGCCATAACGGACTTGTTTGCCCTCTTCCAGATTTTTCTGTGCCTGAGCCAATTCGTCTTGCGCCGAAGATGAACCGGGCATTGCGCCGGCTGGAGGGAGTGGAATTTGTTCGGAAGGAACGTTTCCTGAAGCAGCGTTTGCTGATGCCGAGTGTGCAGACGGTGCGGCGGAGGTATAAACCGAAGGTCTGCCGATATTGCCCGGTTTGCAGTTTTTGCCGCCGGTCTGCGTATAGGTTTTACGCCCTGATGTGTCGATACATTCAAATACGGGGGATGCCGTTGCTACGAAGGAAAATGCGAGCAGTAATGTGCTTAAAATCAATTTATTCATTCTTATACCTTTCATCAAATCATCAAAACCATATCCACCATACCACCAAAGCAATGATCATCACCAAATTCGCAATAATAATCGGCTTCCATTGCCGAGGTGCGTGGCGCAATTCTGCGCCTGAACGTGTGCGGCGGATGTAGAAAAACGGACTGAGCAGCATGGATGCGGCGCACAACAGAATAATCACGGCGTAATAGATTTTTTCGGTTTCCATTTCCTCCGCCCCCGTTTCAGACGACCTATACAAAATATGCTACAATCGCCGGCGATTATAACACCCTGTTTATCTATATTTATAAAGGTTTTACCAATAATGATTTCTACCAACGGCATTACCATGCAGTTCGGCGCGAAGCCGCTGTTTGAAAACGTATCCGTCAAGTTCGGCGAAGGCAACCGCTACGGCTTGATCGGCGCGAACGGTTCGGGAAAATCCACCTTCATGAAAATCCTCGGCGGCGATTTGGAACAGACTGCGGGCGAAGTCGCGATTGAAAACGGCGTGCGTTTGGGTAAATTACGCCAAGACCAGTTTGCCTATGAAGACATGCGCGTGCTGGACGTGGTGATGATGGGGCATACCGAAATGTGGGCGGCGATGACCGAACGTGATGCGATTTACGCCAACCCCGAAGCCACCGAAGACGACTACATGAAAGCCGCCGAACTGGAAGCCAAGTTCGCTGAATACGACGGCTACACCGCTGAAGCGCGCGCCGCCGAACTGTTGAGCGGCGTGGGCATTTCCGAAGATTTGCACAATGCGACCATGGCGGAAGTCGCCCCGGGCTTCAAGCTGCGCGTATTGCTGGCACAAGCCCTGTTCTCCAAACCTGATGTGCTGTTGCTTGACGAGCCGACCAACAACTTGGACATCAACACCATCCGCTGGCTGGAAGGCGTGTTGAACCAATACGATTCCACCATGATCATCATCTCGCACGACCGTCACTTCTTGAACGAAGTCTGCACCCACATGGCGGATTTGGACTACAACACCATCACCATCTATCCGGGCAACTACGACGACTACATGCTCGCTTCTGCCCAATCGCGCGAACGCGCCCTGAAAGACAACGCCAAGGCAAAAGAGAAACTGCAAGAGCTGCAAGAGTTCGTCGCCCGCTTCTCCGCCAACAAATCCAAAGCCCGTCAGGCAACCAGTCGTCTGAAACAGGCAGACAAAATCAAAGCCGAGATGGTCGAAGTCAAACCTTCCACCCGCCAAAACCCGTATATCCGCTTTGAAGCCGATGAAAAAGCCAAGCTGCACCGTCAGGCGGTAGAAGTCGAAAATCTGGCCAAACGCTTTGAAACCCAGTTGTTCAAAAACCTGAGCTTCATCCTCGAAGCAGGCCAGCGCCTCGCCATCATCGGCCCCAACGGCGCGGGTAAATCCACCCTGCTGAAACTTCTCGCCGGTGCATTCAATCCCGAATACGCCGAAGGCATCGCCCCCGATGCAGGCACCATCAAATGGGCGGAAAAAGCCAACGTTGGCTATTACCCTCAAGACCATGAAAACGACTTCGATGTCGATATGAACCTGAGCGAATGGATGCGCCAATGGGGCCAAGAAGGCGACGACGAACAAGTCATCCGCGGCACTTTGGGGCGTTTGCTCTTCGGCAGCAACGACGTGGTGAAAAAAGTGCAGGTTCTCTCCGGCGGTGAAAAAGGCCGTATGCTCTACGGCAAACTCCTGCTTTTGAAACCCAATGTGCTGATTATGGACGAACCGACCAACCACATGGACATGGAAAGCATCGAATCGCTGAACATGGCGCTGGAAAAATACAACGGCACGCTGATTTTCGTATCGCACGACCGCCAGTTCGTCTCCTCGCTCGCCACCCAGATTATCGAGCTGGACGGCAAGGGCGGTTACGAGCACTATCTGGGCGATTACGAAAGCTATCTGGAGAAAAAAGGGATTGTGTAAAAAAACATGAACGCCCATCTGCGAAAACCGCTGCAAAACCCGCTTGCGCTCATCACATTGCCCGCATAGAGCTGGTATCTTACGCAAGACGGTAAGGTACACTTGGTTGATGCCGAACATGCTTATCGCAAAGGTCGTGCAGCCACCTGGCTATTTAACGAGTTCGGCGTAGCAGGCGTGGGGGCTTTCTAGGCGTTGTATAGATTGTCTGCCTGTTTTTAACCATTCGTTCATATCGGGCGTGGCAGCAAGATAAGTAGCAGTAAACAAAAAGCTCAGGCAGTCTGAAAAATGTCTTTCAGACTGCCTGAGCTTTTTAGTCAATAAAGGAAGACAACAAATAAAAAAACAAAAAGCATAACTATAGTGGATTAACTTTAAACCAGGACGGCGTTACCTCGCCTTAGCTCAAAGAGAACGATTCTCTAAGGTGCTGAAGCACCAAGTGAATCGGTTCCGTACTATCTGTACTGTCTGCGGCTTCGTCGCCTTGTTCTGATTTAAATTTAATCCACTATATATAGCAAGTTATATCACTAATGCTATAGTTTATAGATAATTCAATATAGTTTAATTACCCTTACTCCTCAAAAATAATTAACTAAATTGTCTATATTCAAAATACATTTAATATGACATATAAAATTTAATTGCACCCCATCCAAAAACAGCTTGAATTACCGTGATTTAACCGATTTTGAAGTTATTTTACTAAGTTAAATATACATGGTCTAAACCCCTCTATGCCGCATTAATTCAAACAACAGCAAAAATGAATTAACCCTTTAAAATATAAGGAAATTAGCCTCCCTACCCATATAAAAATATTCCTTAGTCACGGTATTCATTACTTAACTTTTTTCTTCCAAACCGTCCTAATTTCGCCTAATCCCATGATTTAAGTCAGGGAAATAAAATGACTATGCTTGACACTCCACAGGAATGGTTTAACATACAATTTCTTTTTTAACCAAGATTCAAAAAGAGAGACTCATGAAAAAATCAGCTTTATTGGCAACTTTGTTGGCCGCTCTGACCTTGTCCGCATGTGGTGGTGGTTCTTCTGCTGTTTGTGATGAATATGAAAAAGCTTTTGCTGACGCTACTAAAAACGTCGATGCAGCTACAAAAGATATGATGCAAAAATCATTCGAACAAACCAAAGAAGCTTTGAAAAACTTGCCTGCTGACCAACGTGATGCTACTTGTAAAACATCGTTGGATGCGTTGAAAGGCAACGCTCCGGCTGCATCTCCTGAAGATAAAGCAGAAGAAGCTAAAGAAGCAGCAGAAGACGCTAAAGAAGCAGCTGCCGATGCTAAAGAAGAAGCAAAAGATGCTGCTGAAGCAGCTAAAGAAGAAGCCAAATAATACGATACCTTTGGCAGAAAAACGGATTCTGATTACTCAGAGTCCGTTTTTGTTTATGCCTTTACTGATTAGTTATGTATTAAGTGATTTAATTATTATGAATATGTATAAAAATTAACTTTCAATATAGTTTATGACGAAATAAATTTTCGTTCTTATATACAAAACCATCCCTGTGAAGCCATCAGGGTATTGAAATCAAAACATGAGGTCGTCTGAAAATAGTTTTCAGACGACCTTTGATACTAAGTTTTGTTGGGGCATAACTCAACCTACGCCTGCTTGCTATCAGATGAACACATTGCCTTACGCCAAAAAACCATCACGATTGCCGCCGCAATGATGATAATTCCGTATGGAATCATACCGTTGCCGTTTTCATATACCGCCCGTCCGCCTGGAAAGCCTGTACGCGCGGTATTGGCAACCGTGTGGCACGCAATCAACACAAATACCGAACCGCCGCTGCCGTTATACAGCCATACATAGATAATCCTTACGGCAACCGTCCCTGCCAGCCCCCATGCGATCAGTTCGGCAGACTGCCCCACGGCAATCATGGACGGCAAATGCCACAATGCCCACGGTACCCCGATAATCAGTGCCGTAACGAGCGGGGTAAAACGCCGTTGCAGACTTTCCGTAGCATAGGCAGCATAGCCCAATTCCTCGGCGACTGCCGCAATAAAGAACATGACGAACGCACCGGCAAGCGGCGCAAACGATACGGATAAGGCAGGTATGGTTTGTCCTGTTTGGCGTATCGCGACATAAGTCAGCAGATAAAGCAGGGGGAAAATCAGTATTGCTGTCCAAAAATAGGCAGAATGCTTGATCCGACCGTAATCAAACACACGACCAAACAGACTGCGCACCGCCGCCATTCCACCCTCGCGGTAACGCAGCAACGCGGCGGCAATCGTCGGAGTGAGTGCCGCGCCGATGTCGGTCAGCGGCAAATTATCAGGCAGGGGACTGTGTTTGAGAAACAAAGACAGCAGCCAAAACGGCGCGCTCAAAGCGTACACCAGCAGAAAATATTGCCACGGATGCGAATAACCGGCTGTCGGTTTTTCTGAAGGGAGGCTCTGCATGTTATTCCTGTTCGTTCAGTCAATAAGTTGGCAGGGGAGCAGGTACGGCCTGCTAGATGATGTACAGTATAAAAATATTGCGCGTTTTTTTCTAATTATTATGAAAAGCAGCCTGCACTTCGATTTTTGAAAGTGCAGGCTGCTTTTTATAGAGAGGTCGTCTGAAAATTATTTTTCAGGCAGCTTTGAGATTACGGGCAATATGAAGGTTTTGTTGGCTTATGACCTAACCACCGCTTGATGCCAGCCGTATTACGGCATGGTTTGGAATCATTCGGTAACAACAAAAAACGCGTGCGTACGTACCGCACACACCCTACACCTTAATCTTAAGGTTTGCGTCGCCCGCAGGTAGGGTGTGTGGCGTAGCCACGCACGCGGTTGGTAGGGATTCAGGCTACGGCTTACTTGCTGGAAAAAGGTAAAGTTTTCATTTTTATTATTCATAATTTTCATTACTAAATAAATCCTCTATTAATTTTGCAGAAGAGAAGTCTAATGGATTTATTAAATCTGACAGTATTTCCTCTTTATCGCAGTATCTCAAAAAGAAGAATAAAGTTGAATCAATGATTTTTAATCTTTTCACACCAGCATCATAATCAATAAATGGGGGATTAATTCGTCTATTAATCTGATATTGTGTTATCCCATTTAGGAAGGAACCAATGTCGCTAGATCGTACATCATCTGGCCTATGATGAATTGATCTAATTGAATCTAATAAATCTTTTCTGGAAAGCCCTTGCTCCATATCAATTTTATTATCAGAAAGTAAGATTTTTATAAAATAATATGGGATTGCTAGTGTCGGTTTTCCACTTTGGCTACTAGTTTGCTTTGAAACCTCAACAAATGATTCAAAATTTCTAACATGGCGTATTCCATATTGCGATACTTTATTCTTAATTGCATTTTCCAAATGACTTTTAGTGATTACAACTAAATTATTTGATGTTGAAATTACTCCAGCATTCAAACAACACTCTTTACATAGTTCTTGTAAAATTCCGATACTATTAAAGCAACTAAGTATTAAGTCATCTTTTATTTCCGTAAAATCAACGTTTAATAATTCAGACCCTTTATCTATTACTTTAGATAAGTCTTCTTTTCTCCAAGGTTCAACAGGGACTTCAGTTACTCTATCTAGTAAATCACCATTAAACTGAACCAATCGATTTGATTCTCTCCATATACCTAATATTATAAAAACAATATGATTATCCTGAAAACTTCTTAAGTCATAGGCTAATTGTTCTTGGACTTCCATATTTAAATAGTGAAAATTTTCTAAGATAATATATTTATTATTTAAATATTTTTTAAATAATTCGATTACGTCTTGTGATAGACTTAAGTTATAATCTATCATTCTTTCAGTAGTCGAATTCTCTATTTTTATATCATTTTCAGATGAAAATGTTTTATTATATTCAAAAGAGCAAGGTATTGAAATTTTAAAATTATCCAATGTTGAGAATGCTTTAGTATGTGATAACGATTGTGATATTGAATCGTAAAAAGTAACATCTAGTTGCCTTAATATCGACTTATAGATATCAATTGGGGTACTTTTGGGAGAGCATTCAACTTTTACATACGTTTGTTCCGAAATATTTCTTAAAATCAAAGAGGTCTTCCCCTGTTTTGATGCCCCATAAACTACTACTTCTTTTCCATCTTTGATTGCAGATTTAAATCTATCATCAACCAGTTCCCTATCTAAATAGGATGCAATTAATTCATTTTTAATACCAAATACATTAATTGTTTGATTATAAGAATCCCAAAGCATAATTCCGTCCATCCCTTTCAAGGTCGTCTGAAAAATTTTTCAGACGACCTTCTCTACTTAACTTAATACATCACTTATCAAACCAGCTTGCCGTTCACCCAACCCTCCACGCTTCCCAGCATTTCAGGCAGTTTCGCAGCATCCGTACCCCCCGCCTGCGCCAAATCCGGTCTGCCGCCGCCTTTGCCGCCGACTTGTTCGGCTGCAAATCTGACCAAATCGCCTGCTTTCACTTTTCCGGTCAGGGCTTTGGATACGCCGGCGCACAGGGAGACTTTGCCGTCGTTTACTGCCGCCAAAAGAATCACGGCGTTGTCGGATTTGCCGGTTAAATCGGTAACGATTTCGCGCAGGGCGGCTGCGTCGGCTTCGATTTGGGCGGCAACGAGTTTGGCTGCGCCCAAGTCTTTCGCGTTATCCAAGAGTTTGGCGCCTGCGTGGACGGCGAGTTCGGCTTTGGCTTTTGCCAACTCTTTTTCCAAGGCTTTGGTGTTTGCGGCGTTGGCTTGGATTTTGGCGAGTACGTCTTTTTCGGTTTGGGCTTTGACTTCGGCGATGATGTTTTTCATCAGGCTTTCTTGGTTTTGCGCCCATGCCAGCGCGGCTTGGCCTGTGATGGCTTCTACACGGCGGATGCCTGCGGCGATGCCGCCTTCGCTGATGATTTTGAAGAAGCCGATGTCGCCGGTGCGGGCGACGTGGGTGCCGCCGCACAGTTCGATGGAGTAGTCGCCCATGGTGATGACGCGGACGAAGTCGCCGTATTTTTCGCCGAAGAGCATGACTGCGCCTGATTTTTGCGCGTCTTCAATGGACATGGTTTCGACTTTGACGGGCACGTTGGCGATAATCGCGGCGTTGACGCGGCGTTCGACTTCGGCGATTTCTTCCGCGCTGATGCCTTGCGTGTGGGAGATGTCGAAGCGGGTCAGCTCGGCGTTTTGCAGGCTGCCTTTTTGTTCGACGTGCGTGCCCAAAACATCGCGCAGGGCTTTGTGCATCAGGTGGGTAACGCTGTGGTTGCGCATGATGCTGTTGCGGATGTCGTTGTCGATTTCGGCGGATACGGCATCGCCGACTTTCAGACGGCCTGATACGACTGCGCCGAATTGTCCGTGTACGGCGGCTTTGATTTTCTGCGTGTCTTCCACGCGGAAGCGGTTTTCGCCTGCGAAGATAAAGCCTACGTCGCCGACTTGGCCGCCGCTTTCGGCGTAGAACGGGGTTTGTTCCAGAACGACCACGCCGGCTTCGCCTGCTTGGAGTTCGTCCACGGCTTCGCTGCCTTTATATAAGGCGATGATTTTGGTGTCTTGGCTGCGTTTTTCGTAGCCGGTAAACTCGGTGTCCGCGCCTGTGTAGTCCAGTTGTGCGTTGGCTTTGAAGTTTTGCGCAGCGCGGGCGCGGGCGCGTTGGGCTTCCATTTCGCGGTTGAAGCCTTCTTCATCCAAATCGATACCCAATTCGCGCGCCATGTCGGCGGTCAGGTCGTAGGGGAAGCCGTAGGTGTCGTAGAGTTTGAAGATGTGTTCGCCGCCGATAACGAGTTTGCTGTTGGCAATGTTGTCCATCAAATAGGCATTCAAGGCTTCGGCAAACGGTTTTTCCGCGTCGGGAATATGGGCAGTTTCCAAAGCAGCCTGCAAATCGATATACATGCCTTCGTTCAGGCTGCCTGAAACTCGGGGACGGATAACGATTTGCTTTTTGCCTGGAGCGGCACGGGAAGCGGCGGTAAATTCCACACCCTCTGCGGTTTTCAATGCCAACGGTTTGCCCGCACCATCTTGCGGCAGCAGGCTTTCCAGTTTCAGGAATTTCATGCCGTTGAACACTTGGTTAAACAAACCCATGCCTTTTTCCAGCGTTTCGCCGAAGCGGCTTTCTTCCGCGCGCAGGGCTTCCATAATCTGCGTTTGTTTTTCTTTCAACTCGGGATATGCACCGCCCATCGCTTTCACCAAATCGGGCACGAGTTTGTAGAAAAACGCCTGTTTCTGACCGAGTTTGTAACCGTGGCGCACGGCGCGGCGGATGATGCGGCGCAGTACATAGCCGCGGCCTTCGTTGGACGGCATCACGCCGTCGGCAATCAGGAAGGAGCAAGAGCGGATGTGGTCGGCAACGACTTTCAGGCTGGGTTCGTCCATGCTGAACGGCGCGCCGGTTTCGCGGGCAACGGCTTTGAGCAGGTCTTGGAACAGGTCGATTTCGTAGTTGCTGTGGACGTGCTGCATTACGGCCGCCATGCGCTCCAAGCCCATGCCGGTATCGACGGACGGCTTGGGCAGCGGGTTCATGTTGCCTTGCTCGTCGCGGTTGAACTGCATGAACACGCAGTTCCAAATTTCAATCCAGCGGTCGCCGTCTTCTTCAGGACTGCCCGGAATGCCGCCCCAGATTTCTTCGCCGTGGTCGTAGAAAATTTCGGAGCACGGGCCGCAGGGACCGGTATCGCCCATCTGCCAGAAGTTGTCGGACGCGTATTTCGCGCCTTTGTTGTCGCCGATGCGGACGATGCGCTCGGCAGGCATACCGATTTCGTTCAGCCAGATGTTGTAGGCTTCGTCGTCTTCGGCATACACGGTCGCCAAGAGTTTGTCTTTGGGCAGATTCAGCCATTCGGGGGAAGTGAGGAATTCCCAAGCGAAGTGGATGGCGTCGCGTTTGAAGTAGTCGCCGAAGGAAAAGTTGCCCATCATTTCAAAAAAGGTGTGGTGGCGGGCGGTGTAGCCGACGTTTTCCAAGTCGTTGTGTTTGCCGCCTGCGCGCACGCATTTTTGCGCGGTGGTGGCGCGGTTGTATGGGCGTTTGTCAAAGCCGAGGAATACGTCTTTAAACTGGTTCATACCCGCGTTGGTAAACAGCAGCGTCGGGTCGTCGTGCGGCACGAGGCTGGAAGAGCGGACGATGGTGTGGCCTTTGGATTCGAAGAATTTTAGGAATTTTTGGCGTAGTTCGGAGGTTTTCATGATGTTTCGATGTCTCTACTAAAAAGGTTTCAGACGACCTTCCCGGCCGTATGTAATTGTGGAAAGAAAATGGGTGCTATATTACCGCAAAACCTTGTTTCTAGCTATTGAATCAGGGACTTTCAGACGACCTTCCGACTATCGCCCCAATGGAAATTGCTATCAGATAGTGCGTGCCTGATTTATAATCCCTTACTTTCCCTTCCACCCGATATGCAAGGAATGATAATGACCAAACATCTGCCACTCATCGCCCTAGCCGCCGTCATGCTCGCCGCCTGTGGAGGTTCGGATAAAAATACCTCCGACAAAGCGGGTCAGGCGGGAAACCAAAATGTATTGAGGATTTACAACTGGTCGGAATACGTCGATCCCGAAACCGTCGCCGATTTTGAAAAGAAAAACGGTATCAAGGTAACTTACGACGTGTACGACAGCGATGAGACGCTGGAAAGTAAAGTATTGACCGGAAAATCGGGCTACGACATCGTTGGCCCGTCCAATACCTTTGTCGGTAGGCAGATTAAGGCGGGGGCTTATCAAAAAATCGACAAGTCCCTGATTCCCAACTATAAAAACCTCAATCCCGAACTGATGAAACTGATGGAAGGCGTCGATCCGAGCCACGAATACGCCGTTCCGTTTTATTGGGGAACCAACACCTTCGCCATCAATACCGAGCGCGTGAAAAAAGCCTTGGGCACGGACAAACTGCCGGACAACCAATGGGATTTGGTGTTCAACCCCGAATACACATCCAAGCTCAAACAATGCGGCATCAGCTACTTGGACAGTGCGGCGGAAATTTATCCTATGGTGTTGAACTACATGGGTAAAAATCCCAACAGCAACGATACCGAAGACATCAAAGCGGCAACCGAGCTGCTCAAGAAAAACCGCCCCAACATCAAACGCTTTACCTCGTCGGGCTTCATTGACGACTTGGCGCGCGGCGACACCTGCGTCACCATCGGCTTCGGCGGCGACTTGAACATCGCCAGACGGCGCGCCGAAGAAGCGGGCGGCAAAGAAAAAATCCGCGTCATGATGCCCAAAGAAGGCGTGGGGATTTGGGTGGACTCCTTCGTTATCCCAAAAGATGCGAAAAACGTCGCCAACGCCCACAAATACATCAACGACTTCCTCGACCCCGAAGTCGCCGCGAAAAACGGCAATTTCGTCACCTACGCCCCTTCCAGCAAACCCGCACGCGAATTGATGGAAGCCGAGTTCAGGGACGACCGCACCATTTTCCCGAGCGACGAAGATTTGAAAAACAGCTTCATCATGGTTCCTATCCAGCCCACCATTTTGAAATTCATGGTCCGCCAATGGCAGGGCGTGAAAGCCGGCAAATAATTTGATACAGATAAGCAAAAGGTCGTCTGAAAACTTGAAATACAGGTTTTCAGACGACCTTTTTGTATAAACATCAAACAGGTTTCTTGCGGCTGTCTTTTATAGTGGATTAACTTTAAACCAGTACGGCATTGCCTTGCCGTACTATCTGTACTGTATCTGCGGCTTCCGCCTTGTCCTGATTTAAATTTAATCCGCTATATCTTTTCAACCCAATCCACCATACTTGAAGTCATCAAAGTCCAGATATGATATAGTCCCTCCACTTTCACTCGTATTTTGAAACGGAGTAAAACCATGACTCAATCCATCCATATCCACAGCATGACCGGCTTTGCCAATGCTGCAGGCGAATGCGGCGGCAAGCGCGTGAACTTGGAAATCCGTGCGGTAAACCACCGCTATCTGGATGTCCAATTCCGTATGCCTGAAGAATTGCGTTATCTGGAAGGCGCGTTGCGCGAGAAAATTGCGGCTTCGGCCGCACGCGGCAAACTGGAATGCCGTATTCAGTTGCAGGACGCGGCAGTCGGCGGGCAGAGTTTGGAAACCAATGAAGAATTGGTGAAACAGTTGTCCGATTTGAACAGAACTTGGCGCAAGGAACACGGTTTCGGCAAGCTGACGGTCGCTGAAGTGTTGCGCTTTCCGGGCGTATTGGCAGGTCAAAGCGAAGACCCCGAAGCTTTGGCAAAAACCGTGCAAGAGCTGTTGGACGAAGCGTTGAAAGAGTTTGCCGCCGCCCGCAAACGCGAAGGCAAAAAACTCGGCGAACATCTGTTGCAACGTTTGGCCAGCATGGAAGAAATCGTGGATGCCTTGAGCGAGCTGTTCCCCAGTCTGCTTCAAGCACATATGGACAAGGTGAACGCGCGTTTGGCGGAAGCGGTTGGCAATATCGACAATGACCGTTTGCAGCAGGAATTTGCGCTATTTATCCAAAAATCCGATGTTGACGAAGAATTCAGCCGCCTGCGCACGCACATCGCCGAAGTCCGCCGCATCGTTACGGAAAACAAAGGCAGCGCGGGCAAACGCTTGGACTTCCTGATGCAGGAATTGAACCGCGAAGCGAACACGCTGGGCAGCAAAGCAATCGCGGCGGAATGCACGCAGGCTTCGGTCGAACTGAAAGTCTTAATCGAGCAAATGCGCGAGCAGGTTCAAAATATCGAATAAGCCTTCAAAAATAAAGCAAAGGTCGTCTGAAAAGCCATTTTCCGCTTTTCAGACGACCTTTTGCTTAATGGATGCCTAGTTTTGTCCGGGTTTGATGACTTTGGCGCCCTGCTCTGTACCCAAAATCAACACATCCGCGGCGTTGCGGGCGAAGATGCCGTTTTCGAGAACGCCGGTGATGCGGTTGATTTCGTCTTCCATAGTCAGCGGACGGTCGATATGCAAGTCATAGACATCAATGATTTGGTTGCCGTGGAAGGTGGTGTAGTTCAGGCGTAATTCAGGCTGTCCGCCCATTGCCAAAAGTTTGCGCGACACCAGCGAACGCGCGCCGGGCAACACTTCTACGGGCAGCGGGAATTTGCCCAAACGCGAAACATATTTGCTCTCGTCGGCGATACAGATGAATTTGTCGGACGCGCTGGCGACAACTTTTTCGTTTAAATGCGCGCCGCCGCCGCCTTTAATCATTTGCAGCATATGGTTCACTTCGTCCGCACCGTCAACATAGACAGCCAGCCCCATCACATCATTCAGCGATACTTCGGGAATGTCGTATTGCGCCATCAGTTCGCTGGACTTTTTAGAAGTCGAAACCGCGCCTTTGATTTTTTTGCCGCTTTTGCCCAACGCTTCGATAAACATATTGACGGTCGAGCCGGAGCCGATACCGATGTATTCGTTTTCAGGTACGAATTCCACCGCTTTCTCGGCGGCAATGCGTTTCAATTCGTCTTGAGTAGCCATGATTTCTCCTTAATGGGATGTCGGTTGATGGGCATATGTTAACATTTTCATGCCATTTGTGCTTGCCTGCTTACGCTTTTTCCAGCAACACCGCCGCCTGCGCCTCGATGGCTTCCATGCGCCCCAGATAGCCGAGTTTTTCGTTGGTTTTGCCTTTGATATTGACACAGGTCGTCTGAATGCCCAAATCAGCGGCAATGTTGGCGCGCATAGCGGGAATGTACAGCGCGAGTTTGGGTTTTTGTGCGATGATGGTCGTATCCACGTTCACAACGCGCCAGCCTAAAGCCTGCACGCTTTGATACGCTTCGAGCAACAATACGCGGCTGTCGGCATCTTTAAACTCGGCGGCGGTATCGGGAAAATGGCTACCGATGTCGCCTAGACCTGCCGCGCCGAGCAATGCGTCGGTAATTGCGTGCAAAAGCGCGTCGGCATCGGAATGGCCGAGCAGGCCTTTTTCAAACGGGATGTTTACGCCGCCGAGTATCAAATCGCGGCCTTCGACGAGTTGGTGGACATCGTAGCCCTGTCCGATACGGATATTCATGTTTTGTCCTTTTTTCAATGTCAGGTCGTCTGAAAAACGGGTTTCAGACGGCCTGCAACAACAGCCTTACAATAAATTCATCCTGCGGCAGCGTCAGCTTCAAATTGCGCGTGTCTCCCTGCACCAGCAGCGGCTGTACGCCCAGCTTTTCCACTGCCGACGCTTCGTCTGTAATATCGCTCAAATCCTCTGCCGACAATGCTCGGTGCAATAAGGTCGTCTGAAAAAGCTGTGGGGTTTGCGCCTGCCATAATCCGGCGCGGGAAACGGTCTCGCCGATATGTTTTTTACCATCGGCGCGTTTGAGCGTATCGGCAACGGGTATTGCCAAAATACCGCCCTGCTCTTGTCCGCCCGCTTCTTCAATCAGACGGGTCAAAGCCTCGGGCGGCAGGCAGCAACGGGCGGCATCGTGAACGAGAATGTTGTCCTGCTCCGCCGCCAAGCCTTGCGCCAACAATGCGGATACGCCGTTGCGCACCGTTTCAGCACGGCTTGCTCCGCCTACACGAAATACGCGTGTTTTGCTGGAAGGGGTCGTCTGAAATGTTTGATCTTCGGGCGATACGATAACGGCAATCAAATCGATGGCAGGATGGTTTTCAAAAATGGCTATCGTATGCTGCAACACGGTTTTGCCGTTGATTTCAACGTATTGCTTGGGCTTTCCCGCCCCAAAGCGCGCTCCGATACCGGCGGCGGGAATCAGGGCGATATTGCGGCGCGTCATGCTTCGGCTCCGGCAGTTTCGGCTTTGTGCCACAGACAGACTTCGCCCAAACTGTCCAGATATTGCTCGTGTGCGGCAAGTTCCTCTACGTTGGCTTTGATAACCTTTAGATGCGCCGGACGCTTGGTTTCGGCAATAATGACCGGTTTGACTTCCTCGTCTTCTTCTTTTTCGCCGCCCATTAAATCAAACTGCTGGCGCGTCATGGCGAGATAAACCTCACCCAAAAGCTCGCAGTCAATCAACGCACCGTGCAGCACGCGCTTGCTGCGGTCGACGGAAAGGCGGTTACACAAAGCATCCAAACTGGCTTTCTGACCGGGGAACATTTCCCGCGCCATCGCCAGCGTGTCGGTTACGGTACAGCCAAGCTCCTCGATGGAAGGCAGCCCCATACGGCGGAATTCCATGTTCAGGAAACCGACGTCAAACTTGGCATTGTGGATAATCAACTCGGCATCGCGTATAAAATCGGCAATCTGCCGCCCTACTTCGGCAAACGGTGGCGCGTTTTTCTCTTCCAAAACCTCAATGGTCAGGCCGTGCACCTTCGCCGCTTCTTCAGGCATGTCGCGCTCAGGATGAACGTATAAATGAAGGTTGTTGCCGGTTATTTGACGGTTGATCATTTCCAGACCGGCAAACTCGACCAAGCGGTCGCCGCCTTCGGCATAAAGACCCGTGGTTTCGGTATCAAGGATAATCTGGCGTTTACTCATAGGAATCTTCTGTATAGCGCTCATTGATAAAATGCCTTGAATCATACGCAAGGCTGCTACAAATGTATAGTCGGTAAAGCTCAGGGCCTATGTATTTGAATACAATATTTCTTAGAGCATGAATACTGCCCCGACAAGGAATTTTGCTGACAATTTTTCAGACGTATTGATCTTTACATTCCCGCTAAGGCTCATTTTCTCTAAATTCCGAGTAAATCACTCAAGATTTATCAATTTCAAAAAATTAATTTCTATAAAAATCATTATCTTATTACCTATCCTCATAATAATAACAATTATCATTTGCAAATTTTGAAATTATCCGTATAATGCATTCCATCGAAACGAAATCAACGCGCCACAGAACGAAAGGAGAAGAAAATGCCTGAAAATATTTTCCAGCAAGTCTCTCTCGACATTCTGAGACTGCACCAACATACCATCCGCTCTCTTTTGGCAACCCAGTGTTGCGATGATTGCGAAGTACATGATGCCGTATATGTTACGCTCGATGGTCGTTATTATGTTTGGCTTCCCTGCATGGGTAAATCGGAGCAGCCGCAAACCGGCATCCTCCTGATTGAAGATGAAGACAGCCATTCCCGTTTAAGCTGGGTTGCCAGCACTCGGGAGGTCAAACAAAAAGACAGTTTGTACAGCCGCGTCGTTTCCGTTTTACAACGCAAAATGCAGAAGGCAAAAGAAAAGTTTATTCATGCGTCTGATGCCCGTTTGCTTGAACTGACACCGCAGCAAGGTCGCTTGACGACCAAAAGCAAAGATTTGTCGCTTTCACCCTATGATTTGATGAAGGCACTTTATCCGGCAACCCATCAACGTCAATTAGAGGAGTTCGCCCTGTAACAGTTTTGGTAGTGGTTTGTGTTCCTTTTGCGCCCCTTAAAATTAAAGGGGCGATTTTTTTTGCCTGCAACTCAACATGGCTTCCATCAAACCAATCAAAAAAGGTCGTCTGAAATCGGATTCAAACTTCAAATCCGGTTTCAGACGACCTTTTGTCTATTGCCGTTTACTTGCCTGCTTCAGATGAAGACAGGTTTTCCGGCAACATGTCCTGCTCGTCAAAATCAGGCTCAGGCTCGTTTTGCAACACCTTGCCATTCAATTTCAATTCGTTGTTTTGCAGGGTCAGATGGGTTTTGATATTGTTTTCTTCCAAAGTCAAGTATTGCTCCTGCGCCATACTTTTCACAGTACTGTCCACCATCAGACGCAGCGTTTCATTGATGTCCTCAATTCCTGCGCGTCCGGCTTCTTCATCCTCGGCATTAACGCTAAACAGGCTGCGCGCTTGGTTGATTGCCATCTGCTCCAACAGTTTTTTCGGAACGCTCACATTGAAATCGGCATGGGTTTTTTTCAACATTTCGCTGAGGCTGTTCAAATCTTTTGCCGCCAAGCCTTTAAAGGCGAGTTTACCGCTGACATCCACTTGACCTTGCGGCATGATGAATTTGAATGTTTTGACATTCAGCACCGGATCATTGGTGAATAAACCCGAAGCTTCGTTTTTGGCGGTTTGGAGCAAGGCGTTTTGGATCTCTTCCTCGCTCATTTTCTTATTGGCGACTTCGGCAAGCTTGGCTTTCAAAGCCTGCAAACCTTTGCCGTCCAAATGCTCTGCTGCCACATTGATATCCAACGGACCATATTTATCTTCGCCATAAACCAGCTCTTCAAATTGGAACCGTCCTTCGCTATTGATGAACTTATCAACTTCGTTGGTATTGGTATCGAATTTCAGTTTGCTGACTTCGATTTTGGAAGGCGCGATACTGCCGGTCGGATTAACAAATGCCCCGATCTGCAGATTGGTCACCAAATTGATCAGCTCGTTCAGCTTGACGTTGTAATCAATATTTTCTTTCCATTGCAGCAGGAATTTATCCAAAGTAATGCTGCTTTTGCCCAAGGAAAGCTTGTTGAGTCCGTCTGAAGTTTCAGATTGGAAATGTAGGTTTTCCATCGAAACATCACCCTTGTCCGCCAGCTTGAGCTGCAAAGACGGAGCGGTATAATCATGACGGTAGCTTTGGAAATCTTTTTCGTAATCGGTGTTGCCGCTCAAGCCTTTCCAGCTGAGCTTGATGCCGGACAACTCTTCATAGTCGAAAGCCGGAACGCTGAGTTGAAGCTTGCCGCTTCCTCCGAAATAAATCGTATTGCTCATGGTCAACGGGGCTTGTTGGCCAAAGAAGCGAGACAATACTTTTTCGGTTTCCGGATGGTATTTAAACTCTGTTTCCACATGAGCCTGAGTACCGAAACCGCCGGCAAACGGCCCATGGCTGATATGGTTCACAACCGTAATCGGCTCTTGCAAGACGGTTTTCAGATTATCGGGCAGATATTGCTGGGTATTTTGAAGCAATGTCGGTTTCAGGCGTATGACCGTAGTTTCGGTCGCACCGAACCAGCCCCGATCATATTGGTGGGATTCTACGGTTAAAAAACCTGATTCCTGCAACAGCTTTTGTTGTGCAGTCAGGGTTTCTTCTGCTTTGATGCCGAAGTAGTAAGGCGCACCGAGACCCGCGGCGATGGCTACGGCTACGGTCGAAATAAGATACTTTTTCATTGCTACAAACAGATAGGTTGAAAGCGATAAGAATAGCATTTTTTGGCCGATTTGTCTTTTGGGTAGCTTAGACGGTACAAATTAGTCCATATTTGGTACTTTTCCATCCTCATGAACCAGCTGCTTATGTTCCATTATCCCAAGCGTTCTGATTTATAATCGGGTCGTCTGAAAACCTGCCCACTACCATCCGCCCCATGACCACGGACTTCGACATCCCCCTCTTCCTTAAAAACCTGCCCAACCTGCCCGGCGTGTACCGTTTTTTCGACGAGGGCGGCAACGTCTTATACGTCGGCAAAGCGGTCAACCTCAAGCGGCGCGTGTCCGGCTATTTCCAGAAAAACGACCATTCCCCGCGCATCGCATTGATGGTGAAACAGGTTCACCACATTGAAACCACCATCACCCGCTCCGAAGCCGAAGCCCTGATTCTCGAAAACAATTTCATCAAAGCCCTGTCGCCCAAATACAATATCCTCTTCCGCGACGACAAAAGCTATCCATATTTAATGCTCAGCGGACATCAATATCCGCAGATGGCGTATTACCGCGGCACGTTGAAAAAGCCGAACCAATACTTCGGCCCCTATCCCAACAGCAACGCCGTGCGCGACAGCATACAAGTCCTGCAAAAAGTCTTCATGCTGCGCACCTGCGAAGACAGCGTGTTCGAACACCGCGACCGTCCTTGCCTGCTGTATCAAATCAAACGCTGCACCGCGCCCTGCGTCGGCCACATCAGCGAAGAAGACTACCGCGACAGCGTTCGCCAAGCTGCTACCTTCCTCAACGGCAAAACCGACGAACTGACCCGCACCCTGCAACACAAAATGCAGACCGCCGCCGCCAACCTGCAATTTGAGGAAGCCGCCCGCTACCGCGACCAAATCCAAGCACTCGGCATCATGCAGAGCAATCAGTTCATCGACAGCAAAAACCCCAACAACCCCAACGACATCGACCTGCTCGCGCTCGCCGTTTCAAACGGCCTCGTCTGCGTACACTGGGTCAGCATCCGCGGCGGGCGGCACGTCGGCGACAAAAGCTTCTTCCCCGACACCAAAAACGACCCCGAACCAAACGGGCAAGACTACGCCGAAGCCTTCGTCGCCCAACACTATCTGGGCAAAAACAAACCCGACATCATCATCAGCAACTTCCCCGTCCCCGACGCATTGAAAGAAGCCTTAGAGGGCGAACACGGCAAACAAATGCAGTTCGTGACCAAAACTATAGGCGAACGCAAAGTCTGGCTGAAAATGGCGGAACAAAACGCACAAATGGCGATTGCCCAACGCCGCCTGCAACAAAGCAGCCAGCAACACCGCATCGACGAGTTGGCAAAAATCCTGAACATGAATTCAGACGACCTCAACCGCCTCGAATGCTTCGACATCAGCCACACCCAAGGCGAAGCCACCATCGCCTCCTGCGTCGTGTACGACGAACAAAACATCCAACCCTCGCAATACCGCCGCTACAACATCACCACCGCCAAACCCGGCGACGACTACGCCGCCATGCGCGAAGTCCTCACCCGCCGCTACGGCAAAATGCAGGAAGCCGAAACCAACGGCGAGGCGGTCAAATGGCCCGATGTCGTATTGATTGACGGCGGCAAAGGACAAATCGGCATCGCCGTATCCGTATGGGAAGAACTCGGTCTGCACATCCCCTTGGTCGGCATCGCCAAAGGTCCGGAACGCAAAGCCGGCATGGAAGAACTCATTCTCCCGTTCACCGGCGAAACCTTCCGCCTGCCGCCCAACAGCCCCGCCCTGCACCTCCTGCAAACCGTGCGCGACGAATCGCACCGCTTCGCCATCACGGGCCACCGCAAAAAACGCGACAAAGCCCGAGTTACCTCTTCCCTCAGCGACATCCCCGGCGTAGGCAGCAAACGCCGCCAAGCCCTGCTCACCCGCTTCGGCGGCTTGCGCGGCGTCGTTGCCGCCAGCAAAGAAGATTTGGAACAAGTCGAAGGCATCAGCAAGGCATTAGCGGAAACCATTTACGAGCATCTGCATTAAACGATGGGATGAATAAGGCAAGAGATCGTCTGAAAAGTTTTCAGACGACCTCTTGTTGTTCGTTATGCTGCCTCAAAAACAATATTTTTTTAAAACCTTATTAGGAACGTATTGATAAATATCCCGAAATTCTTTCTTTACCGCACCTGAGGCAGGATTCAGCTTCTCATTCCTTACCAATTTTATATTATCTCTGGTTACTTCCAACAAGGATGCGACGGTATAGCGGTACTCCCGATGCAAACCTGCCGTCAAACGATCTCGGGTAAAGTCATACTGATATTTATCCTGTCCCGTTTCCCCATAAAAATCAACATCCATCCTGCAACGTCCTTGCGATTTGGCAAACAATACCAACCCGCTTCCTTCCGGACTCAATTCAAAATCCGTCAAATCCCTTTCATAAACTTTCTTCCATTGGGAATGATGACTTTGAGCAGCAAGCAAACCTGAGCTCAAGAATAAAACTGAAACCAATAAACCCTTAGCGACATTCATGTGATTGCACCTAGATTTGAAGAGCCTATTATTAAAGCAAAGAACTAAAAATAATACAATTGGGTTTCAATCGACTCAATCCTGCTCATCAAACAAGCCGACATCGAACAAATCCGGTTCGCTCATCCGAGCGCGGCAATCAACCTTAATATCCTCATTCACCTGACAGCAACACGGCAGAATCTCGCCGGGCGCGACAAACGCCAGCGGGAAATCGTCGTAAGACACCCTGCCGTCCAATATTTTGACGCGGCAAGAACCGCAATAGCCACTGCGGCACTGGTATTCGACCTCGTGGCCGGTGCGCTCCAATCCCTCCAATAAGGTTTCGCCTTCTTGAAGCTCGAAGGTTTTGTCGTGTGTACTGATGAGTGCCATTGTTATCTGTTTAAGCGGGAAAGGTCGTCTGCACGGTGTAACCGAAATCTTTGATTTCGTTTCTACACCTGTTCAGACGACCCCTGATGATGGAAATGCGGAAAAACCGCCGAATTTTGATTACAGTTCGAAATCGCCCAAATCGTCCGCGCTGACTTCCGAATCGATCTGACCGATTAAGTAAGAAGAAATTTCCACTTCCTGCGGCGCGACCTGCACGTTGTCGGACGACAGCCATGCGTTAATCCACGGAATCGGGTTTTGGGTGGCGCCTTCGAATCCGGCAGGCAGACCGACCGCCTGCATACGCAGGTTGGTGATGTATTCGACGTATTGCGCCAGAATTTCCTTGTTCAGACCAATCATCGAACCGTCTTTAAACAGATAGGCCGCCCATTCTTTTTCCTGCTCCGCCGCTTTTTTGAAGAGTTTGAAACATTCGTCCTGCAATTCAACGGCGATTTCCGCCATTTCAGGGTCGTCTGAACCGGCGCGCATCAGGTTGAGCATATGCTGGGTGCTGGTCAGGTGCAGGGCCTCGTCGCGGGCAATCAGTTTGATGATTTTGGCATTGCCTTCCATCAACTCGCGCTCGGCAAAAGCAAACGAGCAGGCGAATGAAACATAGAAACGGATGGCTTCCAACACGTTGACGCACATCAGGCAGAGATAGAGTTTTTTCTTCAACTCGCGCAAAGACAGATTAACGAGCTTGCCGCCGATATTGTGCGCCCCTTCACCCAGCAGGTTGTAATACTGAGTGTATTCGATTAAATCATCGTAATAACAGGCGATGTCTTCGGCGCGGGCAATGATGTATTCGTTCTGCACGATGTCATCGAACACGACTGACGGATCATTCACGATATTGCGGATAATGTGGGTATAGCTTCGCGAGTGGATGGTTTCGCTGAAGCTCCACGTTTCAATCCAAGTTTCCAACTCGGGAATCGACACCAATGGCAGCAAGGCAACGTTCGGACTGCGGCCTTGGATGGAATCGAGCAAGGTTTGGTATTTCAGATTGCTGATGAAAATGTGTTTTTCGTGTTCGGGCAGATTGGCGTAGTCGATACGGTCGCGCGACACGTCGATTTCTTCCGGACGCCAAAAGAAAGACAATTGTTTTTCAATCAGTTTTTCAAATACTTCGTATTTCTGCTGGTCATAACGGGCAACATTTACCGGCTGACCAAAAAACATCGGCTCTTTAAGCGCGTCGTTTTTGGTTTTGGAAAAGGTGCTGTATGACATGACTAGGTGTTCGCAGGACATGGTTTTTTCTCGGGTTGATTTAAATCTAAAAGTAGGATAGGCGACTTCTAGGCTGTGCAAAGCAGATGGGTCGTCTAAAAATTTTTATTTTGAGCCTTAATTGCAATCGTGGTACAATTTGTCCCAACAAAACGCATGAGCAGGCATGAAACCATTTCAGCGTTTGTCCGGCCTTTTTAGGCTACTAGCCCAAGAGCAGTTATAAAGCGAAGCCTGTACTGACAACCCTTACTTTTAAGTGAGGGTTGTTTTACTTTGGGCGTTTGATTCTCTTATTGACCAATGTATTATGTAATAACACAAAGAAACCAACCGGTTTTCTCCTTACTGTTGTTCCATGATTTTCTTTGTAATCCTTATCTCGGATATATGCACTATTAATGTAAATATGTACATCATGCTTGGGAGATTTGGCTCTTTGAAGTGAAAAATAGATTTCATAATCCACTTTTTTACCGTTTTTATCCGTTACTGATATGGTCAGAAACTTATCGTCAGCCGAAGTAAAATAACATTTACTCCTACTGATTTCACGCATAATTTGCGGCAACATTTTTGAAACCTGATAACGTTCGAAACAAAAAATTCGTGTCTCTTTAGCCGTTACATAATGCAATGCAGGTTCAACATCTAATAACTTTTCTCCCTTACGTTTATTTTCGCCTCTTGTAAAACAATGTGAACTAAACTCGATGATACAGCGGTATCGTTTTTCCGCCGTACCATCACTTTTCGCAGGTTGAATATAATCGCAAGAAAATGCAGTTAAATGCGTTAAATCATATTCACTACCTTGATAATCAAATTTAGGAAAGGCTTTCAATTACTTCACCAAAGCCCTTATCAAATCTTACAAGCCCCGCCAGCACAGCCGTCATCCTGAATATCGGTCTGGGTATCGTCCGCGCCGTCGCGGGTGTTGTGGTAGTACAGGGTTTTGACGCCGTATTTGTAGGCGGTCAGCAGGTCTTTGAGCATTTGTTTCATAGAAACTTTGTTGCCTTCGAATTTGCCCGGATCATAAGCGGTGTTGGCGGAAATCGCCTGATCGACGAATTTTTGCATCACGCCGACAAGTTTCAGGTAGCCTTCGTTGCCCGGAAGCTGCCATAGGGTTTCGTAGGCGTCTTTCAGGGTTTCAAATTCAGGCACGACTTGTTTCAGGATACCGTCTTTCGATGCTTTGACCGTTACCAGTCCGCGCGGCGGCTCGATGCCGTTGGTAGCGTTGGCGATTTGCGAACTGGTTTCAGACGGCATGAGTGCGGTCAGGGTGGAGTTGCGCAGACCGTATTTGACGATGTCGGCGCGCAGGCTTTCCCAGTCGCACAACAGCGGTTCGCTGCATACGGCATCCAAGTCTTTTTTGTAGGTGTCGATGGGCAGTTTGCCTTGCGAATAAACGGTTTGGTTGAACAGCGGGCACGCGCCGTATTCTTTGGCAAGGTTTACCGATGCTTTGAGCAGGTAATACTGCATGGCTTCAAAGGTACGGTGGGTCAGGCCGAGCGCGGAATCGTCGCTGTAACGGACGCCGTTTTTCGCCAGATAGTAGGCGTAGTTGATGACGCCGATGCCGAGCGTGCGGCGGTTCATGGTCGCGGTGCGGGCGGCTTCGACCGGATAGTCTTGATAATCCAGCAAGGCATCGAGTGCGCGCACGGTCAAATCGGCAAGCCCTTCCAGCTCGTCCAAGCCGTTTAATGCGCCCAAGTTGAAGGCAGACAAGGTACACAAGGCGATTTCGCCGTTCGGGTCGTTGATGTTGTCCAGCGGTTTGGTCGGCAGGGCGATTTCCATGCACAGGTTGGACTGGTGCACGGGTGCGACGCGCGGGTCAAACGGGCTGTGCGTGTTGCAGTGGTCAACGTTTTGGATGTAGATGCGTCCCGTTCCGGCGCGTTCCTGCATCAGCGTGGAGAACAAATCGGTAGCCGACAAGGTGCGCTTGCGGATATTCGGGTCTTGCTCGTATTTCGTGTAGAGACGCTCGAATTCGTCTTGGTCGGCAAAGAACGCGTCGTACAGGCCAGGGACTTCGTTGGGCGAGAACAGCGTGATGTTGCCGCCTTTAATCAGGCGGGTGTACAGCAGGCGGTTGATTTGCACGCCGTAATCAAGCTGGCGGATGCGGTTGTCTTCGACGCCGCGGTTGTTTTTCAACACCAACAGGCTTTCGGCTTCGATATGCCACAAGGGATAGAACAAAGTTGCCGCGCCGCCGCGCACGCCGCCTTGTGAGCAGGATTTAACCGCCGCTTGGAACATTTTGAAAAACGGAATGCAGCCGGTATGTTGCGCTTCGCCGCCGCGGATTTCGCTGCCCAAGCCGCGGATACGTCCGGCGTTGATACCGATGCCCGCACGTTGGGAAACGTATTTCACAATCGCGCTGGTGGTGGCGTTGATGGAATCCAAACTATCGTCGCATTCAATCAATACGCAGCTTGAAAACTGACGCGTAGGCGTCCGCACGCCGCTCATAATCGGGGTTGGCAGCGATACTTTAAATGTGGAAACGGCGTCGTAAAAACGTTTGACGTAATCCAAGCGCGTCTCTTTCGGGTATTTGCTGAAGAGACACATCGCCACCAAAATGTATAAGAACTGCGGCGTTTCATAAATCTGGCGGGTCACGCGGTTCTGCACCAGATATTTGCCTTCAAGCTGCTTCACGGCGGCATACGAGAAGGTCATGTCGCGGCTGTGGTCGATATAGGCATTCAGCTCGTCAAACTCTTCGCGGCTGTAATCTTCGATGATGTGGCGGTCGTATTTGCCCGCATCGGTGAGTTTTTTAACGTGGTCGAAGAGATGCGGCGGTTCGAACTCGCCGTAAGCGATTTTGCGCAGGTGGAAAATCGCCAGACGCGCGGCGAGATATTGATAGTCGGGCGTATCCTGCGAAATCAGGTCGGCAGCCGCCTTGATGATGGTTTCGTGGATGTCGTCGGTGCGGATGCCGTTGTAAAACTGGATGTGCGATTTGAGCTCGACTTGCGATACGGAAACGTTTTTCAAGCCTTCCGCCGCCCAAGTAACAACGCGGTGGATTTTGTCTAAGTCGAGATTTTCCAAACGTCCGTCGCGCTTGGTTACTTTCAAATCAGTCGGTGCATTCATCGTGAGCTTTCTCCATCCTGAAACACAAGATACAGTATGTATTAATATCGAGTGGCACAATATAGTGTATTTTTCGTTGCTTATCCAGTCTTGACAAGGCCGCTGTTTTGAAATCGGGCTTTTCCCAATTTTCTTTCAGACGACCTCTTTCCCTATGATTCAAGCCTTACCGCAAAGATGCGTTTTTTAGCATCAAAACCCTCATTCGGCTATGCGCTTATGAAATAAGGCAAATTCGGATTTGTGTTAAATTTTGAAAATAAACAGCATGACAATGAATGACATATGCAACATAAGGTCGTCTGAAACGTGATAATTCATGTAGTTTATTATTTTCTCTGTTTGATAATATGTAATGGAAGATGGGTTTCGTCAAAATGCTTTAAATACCCCGCTTGCTTTTTCAGACGACCCATCCTGCCAAATTTCCTTTTTACAAAAGCCATGAATATAATGAAATGCACCCTTTAAATAAACAGGAGTCCGCCATGTTATTGAGGAAAAGCCTTATTCCTGCACTGTCTGCAGCACTGATACTAGGTTTTGCAACCCAACCTGCCGATGCAGCCACCCGCAAACATCATAAAACCCACTATGCTCAAACCCAAGCCAAACAAGGCAAGCTGCATCCTGTCTGCAAAAAATATCTTGACCGTCGCGCTGCATGGTACAAATCCAAAGGCAACAAAGCCGAGCTGAAAGAAAACGTCAAAGCCCGGAAAGCCTTCCGCCAACTGCCGTATAAAGAACAACGCATCCAATGCCAAACGGCTTATGAAGCATTTGATGATTTCGACCACGGCAAATTCCGTCGCTAAAACGGATAAAGGTCGTCTGAAAAAACCGAATTGCACCCCAAAAAGTTGGATATTCCATCCAAACATACGGGTGCAGTTTTTATGACCAAATTTACGCTTCAAATAACAAACCGCATCCCATTATTTATACGGTCGCATAAGGCAACGCAGATGGGGGGCTTCTTTGCGGTATTAAACGAAATGCTCCTACCGTTCAGGAGAATTGACGGTGGACGAATATGATTATCTGGATTACTGCATCTGGGAGCGTTACAGTTTGAAAGTGAAAAAAGCTGGATCCTGTCGTATACAGAATCCAGCTTATATAGAGCGCCTAAATAGGGGTTTATGAACGTCCAAGATTTGGACGCAGCCCGGTTTTTCAGACGACCTTTTGACTGTTAAGCAAGTTTGATTCGGAAAATTAACGCTCGCTCAATGCCTGTTTCATACGGGTAATCGGTTTGATCAGGTATTGGAAGATGGTTTTTTCACCGGTTTTAATGTCCACTGTGGCAACCATGCCCGGAATAATCGGCATGTCTTTACCGTTTTTGTCTTTCAGGGCGTTGTTCTCAGTTTGGACGATGACTCGGTAGTAAACTTGGTTGGGGTCGAGCTTCAGATCGTTGGCACGGCTTTGCATAGAGTTGCTGACGGTATCTGCGCCGACAAGGGTAACTTTGCCTTCCAATCCACCGTAGATGGAGTAGTCATATGCGCTGACTTTGACCAGTGCGGGCTGTCCTGCGCGGACGAAGGCGATGTCTTGCGGACGGATATAGGCTTCGACAAGGAGTTTGTCATCAACGGGGACGATTTGCATGATTTCTTCGCCCGGGTTGACTACGCCGCCGATGGTATTGATTTTGATGTTTTTGACGATGCCGCGCATGGGGGAGCGGATTTGGGAGCGGTCAACCGGGTCGGCGCGCATTGCCATGTTTTCTTTGGATTGCGCCAGCTCGGATTCGGATTGCACAAGTTCGTTGTTGGCATCTGTCCTGTAACGGTTGCGGCGTTCGGCAATTTGCAGGGTCAGATCGCTGGATTCGCGGCGCATTTTGAGGAGCTCAACTTCGGACATGACACCTTGTGCCACCATAGGTGCAGTAATGGCAATTTCGCGGTCAAGCGCCGCTTTACTTTGTACCAGGCTTTGTACGGCATCGGTCATGGCTTGGCGGCGGGCGTTATATGCGGCGGTTTCGCGGCGGCGGAGTTCGGGGCTGACGCTGTTGGGGAACGTGAGTTTGCCGCCGTAAGCTTCGGCTTTCAGGCGGGCGATGGTGGCCTCGAGGTTTTGGACTTTGGCTTCGCTCTCGCGCAATACAGCAAGGCTGCGCGTATCGTCGAGCTTCAGCAGGATTTGGTCTTTTTCGACCAAATCGCCTTCTTTAACCATCATTTGGGTAATGACACCGGCGTCCAGGCTTTGGATGACTTGTTCGCGGCTGCTGGGGATAACGTTGCCGTTGCCGCGGGTTACTTCTTCGACGGTGCTGTTGTATGCCCATACGACAAAGACGACGAGCAGCAGGAAAAACAGGATGATGACCCAAAATTGGCCGCTATGTTTTTCTTTTTGTAAGGCTGCATTCAAATCGTTAATGAGATGCAGGTCTTTGGATTTAACGTTGTTTTCGCTCATAATGATGAATCTTCGGTATCTGTTTGTTGTTTTCAAAGAGGTCGTCTGAAACGCTTTCTGCTTGTGTTTTCAGACGACCTTTTCCCTTTTCGTCATGCTTGCGCCGCTTCGCCGGGACGTTGGTTTTCCTGCGCTTGTTGTGCTGCTTTGACTTTGTTTTGCTCGTTTTGCATCAGTTTTTGCAACACTAAATCGCGCGGGCCATCCATAACGACTTTGCCGTTTTCCATTACGATGATGCGGTTAACGATTTGCAGCACTTGCGGACGGTGGGTCACCAAAAGCATGGTGCGGTTGCGTCCCCAGTGGGCGATCGCGTTCAATGCCATGCGTTCGGTACCTTGGTCGAGGCTGGTTGTCGGCTCGTCCAAAAGAACGACTTTGGGGTCGCGCAGCGTCATGCGTGCTAGGGCGATGATTTGTTTTTGACCGCCGGACAGACCCAAACCGTCTTCACCCAAAGGCATATCCAAGCCTCTCGGGTGGTTGCGGATGATTTGGTCCAGACCGAAGCGTTTGAGTGCGGTCAGCAGATCTTGGTCGGTCGAATAGCTGTCGGTACGCGCCAAATCCATGTTTTCGCGCAATGTTCCCAAGAAAAGGCGTGGAGATTGACTAAACAGGAGTACTTGGTTCCGCAGGAAATTCGGATCAAGTTGGCGCATATCGACGCCGTCGAGGGTTACGTTGCCTTTTTCGGTGTCGTACAGACCGCTCGCCAGCTTCAGCATGGTACTTTTACCGCTGCCGATACGTCCGAGGATACCGACTTTTTCACCAGGTCGGATGTTGATGCGCAACTCGTCAACTGCGTTGTTGCTTTCGTTTTTGTATTTGAACGTTACGTTTTCAAAGGCGATATTGCCTTGAACGTTATCCAAAGTAATGTATTTGCGCTCGGGACTGCGTTCGATCGGACGGGAAACAATGTCGTTCACGCCTCTTAACGCCAGCTTCGCTTGTTGGAAGCGGGTAGCAAGGCCGGCAACTTGAGCCAACGGCGCCAACGCGCGGCCAGACAGAATAACGGAGGCAATCAACGCACCCATGGTAATCCGTTCCGCATGGTTGTCGGCATGAATCAGATAGGTACCGACAACGACCAAAAAGACAGTATTGAGCTGCTGCATGGCAACAGCGAAGTTGACCATGAAGTTGCTGGTATCTTTAACTTTAATAGATGAAGCGGAGGTTTTGGCGGTGTATTCGTCCCATCGTTGTTGCGCCCATGAAGTCGCGTTGTTGGTTTTCAGAGTTTCGATGCCTTCGATGGCTTCTACGGCAAGGCCTGAACGTTGCGAGCTTTCTTTCATGGATTCGTTAATGTGGCGCGACAAGGGGCGTTGGACGATGAAGCCGACAATGACGACAATAGGAATAATCGCCAAAGGAACCAAAGCCAGTTTGCCGCCGACTATCGAAATAACAAAGATAAACAGCAACAGGAAAGGTAAGTCCACCAAAGTCAACAGGCTCGCACTGGTCATGAATTCGCGTACAGATTCAAATTCGCGCAGGTTGTTGGCGTATGAACCGGACGAAGCGGGACGGTCGGCGAGACGCAATGCCATCACGCGACGGAACAAGGCAGAGCTGATAATCAAGTCGGCCTTTTTACCGGCGATGTCGGTCAAATGGCCGCGTATCATCTTGGCGGCAAATTCGAACAAAATGGCGAGGACAACGCCAATACTCAAAACCCACAGGGTTTCATAGGCTTGGTTGGGAATGACGCGGTCGTACACGTTCATGACATACAACGAGCTGACCAAGGCAAGGAAGTTGATGATGACGGTCGCCAAAATCACTTGATAGTAATAGCTGCGGAAACGCCAAATGACTTTCCAAAACCATGCTTTGGGGAGGTGGTATTCAGGCAGTTCGGAACGTGTGTCCGCCGCCATTTTGGGCTTGATAAACCAGCAGTAACCCAGATACAGACCGGAAAGCTGGTCATGATCAAGCTGCTGCTCCAAGCCATCTACCTGACGGATATGATATTTCCTGTTCCGACCCGAACCTTCGATATTGGTAATGACGGCAGCCTCTTCGTTGTGAAGAATGATCATCACAGGAACGGCAAGCGATGGAATGTCTTCCAGATTGCGCTTGGACAATGTGTTTTCAAAGCCGTGGCTGCGCAAGACTTCGACAAGGGAATGATAGTTGACATTGAGTTTTTTATCCCGCACCACCTCTGCCGTCAGTGCGGCTTCTGACACAGGCGCCCCTAAGAGACGGGTAACCAACACAATATGTTCAATGATTGCTTTCATGATAATTCGCGTAATGAGTAATGATGTTAAGATTTTATGTTATTGCTTCAAGCCTGCCCAATTCGCCATTTGCGCCTGCGCAGCCAGATAATCCAACGCGGCATCGCGGAAGTCGTTGCGCGCCGAAATGTTTTCCTGCTCGATGCTGGACAATTCGTTGTATGCGCCCAAAACGTCGGTCAGCGTGCGGCGGGCAATTTTGAATTGCAACTCGTAAGTTTTAACCACGTCTTTTTGGGCGGCAATATGTTGTTCGGCAATATCGGCACGGCGTTCGCTCTCGCGCATGTCGATTTCGGCGGTTTGGGTTTTTTCGGTGATGTCGCGCATAATCTGCTCGGATTTCGATTCGGCGGCAATCAGAGCATCGGCATTTTTCTGCACATTATGGCGCGCGGCAACGTCCAAGACATTCCAGGCCACATTTAAATAAAGCTGTCTGTTGTCGCGGTTCGCATTACCTTCCAGATTCACGGCGGGCAGGCGCTCTGCTTTGGAAACGTCCAAATCTGCCTTCACGCTGTCGCGTTCTGCCACCTGCGCCCGATAGGAAGGATTGGTATTGTTATCGGCGGTTTTGAAACGGCGAACCAATGATTCCGCGCTGTCGTTGGCAAACGGATCTTCCAAATCCTCTGCCGTCAACTGCCGTCCGGTGTAGCGGGACAAACGGCTCAACGCCAATTCCATCGTGCGTTGTTGTTGCGCGATGGATGATTCGACCTGCAACAGGCGCGCACGCGCTTCAATGAGTTCGGAACGGCGACCGCTATCGTATTTCACGATAATATTCAAATCTTTCAGAAGATTATTATGTCGGACCAAGCTCTGACGGTTGATACGCAGGATTTCTTTCGCGCGCAATGCGGTCAAATAGAGTTTGCCGATGTCGCTACCCAGACGTTCCTGATTTTCGAAATAACGATGATAGTAGTATTGCTCTCTGTTTTTATCGCGCCGTACCGCCGCATTGATGGCGCCCCATGAATATACATTCAAAGTTCCGCGTATGCCGACACCGTCATTCATATCGTTGCTGGAATATTTGTTTTTCTGCGCCAAAACTTTGGTACCTGTCAGCGTCAACACGGGATAATGGCGCGCACGGGTAGCCTTCGTCGTACTTTTGGCCGAATCTTCGGTTGCTTTCGCTTCCTTCACAATCGGGTCAGACACCATGGCATCCCTTAAAATAGCCTGCAAAGGATAAGCCTGCGCCGTTGCCGCGCATACTGCCGCGCACACCGCGGCAGCAATTTGCCCGATGCGGAAAACAGATGTTTCGGGACGATTCAAAAAAGTTTTTTTCTTCATATTATTCACAACAATACGGTTCGTCATTTATCAGATTGGCAGAGGGGTGGCCTGTTGCAAATCAATTCTTTGAGCATATTATCATTAATCGGAATCCCTGTTTTCAGATTGCGATAAAAGGTAGTTATCTGCTCCTGAAAGTAACATGGATGATATTCCTACTATTGCTAAATCACGACACCGTATTAAAAACGAGCAAAAGGTCGTCTGAAAACGACCTCCTGTTTACAGATGGACGCTAATGATTTGCAACATTTGCGCCAGCACTTTCGGATTGGCTGCCACAATATCGCCGCTTTCCAGCCAGCCTTCATTGCCGGACATATCGGTAACGATACCGCCGGCTTCCTGCACAATCAGCGCGCCTGCGGCAATATCCCAAGGTTTGAGGTTGAACTCGAAGAAACCGTCCAAACGGCCGGCCGCCACGGCGCACAAATCCAATGAAGCCGCGCCTTCTCTGCGGCCTCCGGCCGTTTTTGCCAAAAAGTCTTTCAGAATAGCCAGATACTTGTCCATCATGCTTTGATCAACAACAGGGAAGCCTGTACCAATCAAGCAGCGGTTCAACTCAATGCGGGAAGAAACGCGGATACGGCGGTCATTGAGCAATGCGCCTTTGCCGCGCGAAGCCATGTAAACATCGTTGCGTTCAGGTGCGTACACCAAAGCTTCCTGCAACACGCCTTTGTGCAGCAGCGCCATAGAAATCGCGTATTGGGGATGACCGTGTAAGAAGTTGGTCGTGCCGTCGAGCGGATCGATAATCCATTCGTATTCCGCAGAGGCTTTGCCGTGAGAACCGCCTTCTTCACAAGTGATTTTGTGATGCGGATAGGCTTCTTTGAGCGCTTCCACCAAAATCATCTCGGAATTGCGGTCAACGTCGGAAACGAAATCGTTGAATGCCTTGCTGTCAACTTTGACGGCATCCAGATTGCCGCTTGCGCGGATCATCATCTGCCCGGCTTTACGGGCGGCTTTGAAAGCGGTATTTAAAAACGGATTCATGGGTTTTCTTTCTAAATCAGGTAAAATACCGTCCGGCGCATCTGCACCGGACGCAACGTTTGTACGTTTCCGACGTTGTTAAAGAACATTTCAGACGACCTCTCAATCCGAAAGGTGAAAGGTCGTCTGAAAACAAAAAGATGGCGTATTATACCCGATTCCTGAACAAACCGAAAACAAAACATGACTTCAGCCAAGCCCGAATTGCCCGACTATCTCGGCAACATCCGCATCATCCTCACCCGCACCAGCCATCCTGCCAATATCGGCTCCGCCGCCCGCGCCATAAAAACCATGGGGCTGCACAAACTCACCATTGTCGCCCCGAATTTGATGTCCACACCGATGACCGGGCGGCCGCCCATTTTCAACCCCGAAAACCCGCAAGATTTCCAACTGCCGGAGGAAAGTTTCATCCTCGCTTCCGGCGCGGCAGACGTATTGCACAACGCCGTGATTGCCGCCACGCTCGACGAAGCCCTCGCCGACACCACGCTCGCCTGCGCCCTTACCAGCCGCCGCCGCGAAATCACCGCGCCGCTGCAAACCCCGCGCGAACTGGTTCCCGAATTATTGCGGGCGGCACAACGCGGAGAACAAGTTGCCCTCGTCTTCGGCAACGAAACCTTCGGCTTGAGCATCGAAGAAGTACAGGCGTGCAACCGTCTGATGACCATCAACGGCAACCCCGACTATTTCTCGCTCAACCTCGCCCAAGCCGTTCAGGTCGTGTGTTACGAAATCTTCAGTCAGACCGATATGCCCATGACCCACCTGCAACAAGAAGACCACGCCGCCACCCACGAACAAATCAAAGGCATGGTAGCCCACATGAAAAACGTCATGGACGACATCGGCTTCTTCAACCGCCGCAACAGCGAACGCCTGATGCGACGTATGCAAAGCCTGTTCGGCCGCGCCAACACGCAAACCGAAGACATCGACATCCTGCGCGGCTTTTTCAATACCGTCAGCCATCGCTTGAAGAAGAAAGACTGAAAAAGGTCGTCTGAAAAATAAAACTGCCCCCCCCCCTAAAAGTCGGACATCCCATCCAACTTCGGGTGCAGTTTTAAAACCAAATATATAGTGGATTAAATTTAAATCAGGACA
>NZ_KV821520.1:31602-40005 GCF_001815675.1 Neisseria sp. HMSC065D04 | reverse complement strand
GCCGTACTGGTTTAAAGTTAATCCACTATACATTACATTTCAAATACCAAGTATTAATTCACTACCTGCATATGCATCAATTCAAACTCAGCAACAAATCTCTAAAAGCATTGGGATCTTTAATAAACGTCATTTCACCGGTTTGCGGAAAGTGAAAGTCTAAAAGACGCGACACCCAAAACCGGATACAGCCCGCTCTTTGGGCAATCGGGAAATATTCGCGTTCTTCATCAGACAAAGGCCTGATACTTTCATACCCCCTGATAAAAGCATCTTGCAAGGAACTATCCAGCTTATTCTCGGCTGTTCTTGCCCAGTCATTGACGGCAATGGCCAGGTCATACATAAAATTTCCGTTGCAGGCATAGTAAAAATCGATAAAGCCCGCCACCTTCTCCCCATCCAATAAAACATTATCCTTAAACAAATCGGCATGGATAATGCCTGAAGGCAGATGATTACCCAGATTACCATCTAAATCAGCAATCTCCTTTTGCAGCAAAGCCGCGTCATATTCGCTCAATACCGGCAAAAGCTGACTGCAAGCATCATGCCACCAACGGTCGTAACGCGGATTAGCCATTTTTTGCGGAAAACTCTGTCCGGCAATATGCATTTTTGCCAACATGGCCCCTGTATTGAAACATTGCATTTCCGTTGCCCAGCCGGTATCCGAGCCATTCAGGCAAGTAACCAGACAGGCAGGTTTGCCCACCAAGACAGAATCCAGCCTACCATCCTTGCGCACAATCGGAGCAGGACAAGCCACGCCATTGATACTCAGATGCCGGCTCAATTCCAGAAAAAACGGCAACTCCTCTTGCTTCAATACCTCGAATACCGTTAAAACGTAACGCCCCGTCGTAGTGGTCAAAAAATAATTGCTGTTCGTGATCCCCTGCGCAATTCCCTGCAACGATACAAAACCGCCCAAATCGTATTGGGTCAAAAACGCCCGCATTTCTTCATCAGAAACACTTGTATAGACAGACATAGTGCAAACCTATCAATAGAAAATATAAGGGGCAATCATACCAAAAAATTCCCCTGCCAAACAGGCAAACGCCAAGCTCGCGCCATAGTCATAAAAAACAAAAAGGTCGTCTGAAAATATTTTCAGACGACCTTTTGCTTGTTGATCTCAATTAAGCTTGTTGATTCCAACGCTCAATCGATTCTTTAATGACTTGTTTCGCTTCTTCAACATCACCCCAAGATTCGACTTTGGTCGTACCTGCTTTTTTCAAGTCTTTGTAGTGGTTGAAATGGAATTCGATTTGCTTGATTAATTGTTGCGGCAAATCAGACAATGTTTTGTACGCATTGCCATTGTTGCGGTCATCGGCAGGAACGCAAACGATTTTGTCGTCAACCTCGCCGTCATCAACAAATTTCATCACGCCGATGACGCGCGCTTCCAGAAAAATGCCGGTAGCCAATGGCTGCTCTGTCACCAGCAAGACATCCAATTCATCGCCATCTTCGTCTAAAGTCTGAGGGATAAAACCGTAGTTTGTAGGTTTGGAAAAAATTGCAGGTTCAACACGGTCGAGTTGGAAAGCCGCTAATTTGCGGTTCCATTCGATTTTATGATTACTGCCTGCAGGAATTTCGTTCACAACATTAATAATGCCGCCATCGACATCACCCGGCGTCAAGATTTTATTAAAATCTGCCATTTTGCGCTCCTTATAAACAATTGCAAAAGTTAAACGCCAAAAGTATAACAAACAAAAGACATTTCTGGAAATGTCTCGCTTTCCGCCTAATTCATGACGGCAAAATTCTTCCGAACATCTAAAACCATGAACATAACGGCACAAGGCGGCATTGCTCACAAATTTTATTCGATTTATTTCTAGATTTATTTCTATGTTAAATGTACAAAAACAGCACAAAATAAAAATCGACTCCTATATCAGAGTCGATTTTTATTTGGCTTAATGCCTATCTATGCTTACAGGGCATCTTTCAATGCTTTACCGGCACGGAATTTAGGAGTTTTAGCAGCAGCGATGGTCAGAGGCTCGCCGGTTTTAGGGTTGCGGCCTTGACGTTCTGCACGTTCGCCAACGTAGAAAGTACCGAAACCGACCAGAGTTACGGTGTCGCCTTTTTTCAGAGCGTTGGTTACAGCATTGGTAGTGGCATCCAGAGCTTTTTGGGCGGCAGCTTTAGAAATGCCGGCTTCTTGAGCAATTGCTTCGATCAATTCAGACTTATTCACAATCAGTCCCTTCCTATCGTTGAAAATAATGAAATGCCCGAATACTCGGGGCTTCGTACTTTTGAGTACCTTTGCGCTTTATAGCAATTCTGAAAATACCGTGTCAAGCAAAAAATGCGGAATTGCCCTATTTTACAGGCTTTCAAGGCAAACCCGCATCTTTTGCAACACATTTTTTACAAAATCAGTGTTTGGTCGCTTTCGCCCTTGACTTAGGTTTGGCGGCTTCAACCTGCGCCTCTTCGGTACTTAAAGGTGCAACCCAAGGTGTCGGCTGGCTTTCCAAGCCCAAAGCGAGGACTTCGTCTATCCATTTGACCGGATGGATGGTCAGGCCGGTTTTCACGTTTTCAGGGATTTCTTCCAAGTCTTTGACGTTGTCTTTCGGAATCAGGACGTGTTTGATGCCGCCGCGCAAGGCAGCCAACAGTTTTTCCTTCAAACCGCCGATTGGCAAAACTTCGCCGCGCAGGGTGATTTCGCCTGTCATCGCCACATCGGCGCGCACCGGAATTCTGGTAAAGGCAGACACCATCGCCAAAGTCATGGCAATACCTGCGCTCGGGCCGTCTTTCGGCGTCGCACCTTCGGGAACGTGAACATGGATGTCTTTTTTCTCGTAAAAATCAGGAGCCAAACCCACTGATTCTGCACGGGAACGGACAACAGACCATGCCGCGGACACAGATTCCTTCATCACGTCGCCCAACTGGCCGGTACACTGGATCACGCCCTTGCCCGGCAATGCTACGGCTTCTACAGTCAGCAATTCGCCGCCGACTTCCGTCCACGCCAAACCGGTAACCTGTCCGATACGGTTTTCACTTTCGGCAACGCCGTAATCGAAGCGGCGCACGCCCAAGTAGTCATGCAGGTTTTTCTCATTGACTTTAACCGCCTTAGGCTTGGCTTTGCTGGTTTTTTTGGTTTCAGACGACCTCTTCTTATCTTCGTTCAAGGTAATCTGCATCACCACCTTACGGCAGATTTTGGCAATCTCGCGATCAAGCGAACGCACACCGGCTTCACGGGTGTAATAACGGATGATATCGCGTACCGCGCTTTCTTCGACCACCAATTCGCCCTCTTTCACGCCGTTGCGTTTCATTTGCTTCGGCACGAGATACTGCATGGCGATATTGATTTTCTCGTCTTCGGTATAGCCGGACAAACGGATGATTTCCATGCGGTCGAGCAACGGGGTCGGGATGTTCAAGCTATTAGATGTGGCGATAAACATCACATCGCTCAAGTCGTAATCCACTTCCGCATAATGATCGGCAAACTTGTTGTTTTGCTCAGGATCGAGCACCTCAAGCAACGCGCTGGCAGGATCGCCTCGGAAGTCGCTGCCCAATTTGTCGATTTCGTCGAGCAGGAACAGCGGATTCTTCACGCCTGCCTTAGCCATGTTTTGCAGGATTTTGCCGGGCATGGAGCCGATATAGGTACGGCGGTGGCCGCGGATTTCGCTTTCGTCGCGCACGCCGCCCAAAGCCATGCGGACATATTGGCGGCCTGTTGCTTTGGCAATGGATTCGCCCAAAGAGGTTTTACCCACCCCCGGAGGACCGACCAAACACAGAATCGGACCTTTAAGCTTGTCCATACGTTTTTGGACGGCGAGGTATTCCAAAATCCGTTCTTTGACTTTTTCCAAGCCATAGTGGTCGGCGTTCAACACCAAATCGGCTTTGGCAATGTCTTTGCTGACACGGGATTTTTTCTTCCACGGCAGCTCAAGCAAAGTGTCGATGTAGTTGCGCACGACAGTGGATTCCGCAGACATAGGCGGCATCATTTTGAGTTTTTTCAGTTCGGACAGACATTTCTCTTCAGCCTCTTTGGTCATGCCCGCTTCTTTGATTTTTGCTTCCAACGCATCCAATTCGCCGCGTTCGTCTTCTTCGCCCAATTCTTTCTGAATCGCTTTCACTTGCTCGTTCAGATAATACTCGCGCTGGGATTTTTCCATCTGGCGTTTGACACGGCCGCGGATGCGTTTTTCGACCTGCATGATGTCCAGTTCGGATTCCAACTGGGCGAGCAGAAACTCCATACGGCCGATAATGCCGAAGGTTTCCAAAATCTGTTGGCGCTGCTCCAGTTTCAACTGCAAATGCGCCGCAATCGTGTCCACCAAACGGCTGTTATCATCGATACCGTTGATGGTATTGATGATTTCGGCAGGGATTTTTTTATTCAACTTGGCGTATTGGTCAAACTGGGTAAGCAGCGTGCGACGAATGGCTTCAATATCGGGATTGTCCGCATCCGCATACTCGTTGACAGCTTCAACATGTGACAGGAACAACCCGCCGCTCTCTTCAATGGTCAACACTCTGCCGCGCCGGATACCTTCGACCAACACTTTTACCGTGCCGTCAGGCAGCTTCAACACCTGCAAAACCTGCGCGACCGTACCCGTACGGTGCAAATCGGACGCAGTCGGATCTTCGGTGTTCGGGTCGATTTGCGCCAGCAAAAACACCGGATCGTCATTCGCCATTGCCGCTTCCAATGCCGCAATGGATTTCGGGCGGCCTACAAACAGCGGCAACACCATGTGCGGATAAACGACGACATCGCGTAAAGGCAGGGTTGCCAGTGCGCTGTATTCCTCAAAATGTTTTTCTTTTGTCGGCATATTGTTCTCTACTTGGTAATAAATTCGGAATGTGGCTTAAATTGGGATGGAAAAGCGTATTTCAAGACTTGAAAAAGCCGATGTACGCTTCTATTTTTATCGGCAACTTTTTGCGATAAAATACACGCCGTTCGAGGTCGTCTGAAAGACTGGAAACTTTTCAGACGACCTCTCGGCATACAGCACATCAGGAGTCAGCCATGACCGACCAAACCTCACTCATCGAATTCCCCTGCCAATTCCCCATCAAAGTCATGGGCAACGCGCATCCCGAATTTGAAAAAAATATCTTGGAAACCGTCCGCCAGCACGCGCCCGATACCGAACCCCACCACATCACCACCCGTCAAAGCAGCAAGGGCAACTATACCGGCGCAACCGTCAAAGTAAACGTCGAAAGCAAAGAGCAACTGGACAAAATCTACCGCGCCCTGACCGATCACGAAATGGTGAAAGTGGTGTACTGATATGAAAATCGTGCAGAAAGGCATGGTCGAGTACCAACCGACTTTCGAAGCCATGAAAGCGTTCAACGCAGCCCGCGACGAACATACCGAAGACGAATTATGGGTGGTCGAGCATCCGCCCGTCTTCACACAAGGGCTGGCAGGCAAACCGGAACACCTCCTGATCCGCGACGACATACCCGTCGTCCAAATCGACCGGGGCGGGCAAATCACTTATCACGGTCCCGGTCAATTGGTCATCTACACCATGATCAACTTCAAACGCCGCAAAACCAGCGTCCGCAACATCGTTTCCGCGCTTGAAAACAGCATCATCGCCACGTTGGCGGAATACGGAATCGAAGCGGCGGCAGACCCGAAACGCCCCGGCGTTTATGTCGGTGAGCGCAAAATCGCCTCACTCGGTTTGCGCATCAAAGACGGTTCCGTCTATCACGGCCTGGCATTAAACGTAAACATGGACTTAAGCCCATTTACCCACATCAATCCCTGCGGCTATGCCGGCATGGAAATGACACAAATCGCGGATTTTGTCCAACCCTGTCCCACCTTGGACGAGGTTGCACAAAAACTGACCGCACACCTCGAGACACAACTCACACCGAAAGCGAACAATTAATGAGCGAAATCAAAGTTGACGATCCCAAACGCGGCGTCAAACTCAAAGGCGCGGACAAAACCGCCCGCATCCCCATCAAAGTCGTCCCCCTTCAGGAAAAACTGAAAAAGCCCGAATGGATACGCGCCAAGCTGCCGTCACGCAAATTCTTTGAAATCAAAGATATTTTGCGCGAACAAAAAATGCACACTGTTTGCGAAGAAGCCTCCTGCCCGAATATCGGCGAATGTTTCAGCAAAGGCACGGCGACCTTCATGATTATGGGCGACATTTGTACCCGCCGCTGCCCGTTCTGCGACGTAGGACACGGCCGCCCGAATATGCTTGACCCCGACGAACCGAAACACCTTGCAGAATCCGTCAAAGCCATGAACCTGCGTTACGTCGTCATCACCTCCGTTGACCGCGACGACCTGCGCGACGGCGGCGCACAGCATTTCGCCGACTGCATCAAAGCCATCCGCGAAACCAGTCCGAACACCAAAATCGAAATCCTCGTTCCCGACTTCCGCGGCCGCTTGGACATCGCGCTGAAAATCCTTGCCGAAACCCCGCCCGACGTGATGAACCATAACTTGGAAACCCATCCGAGCCTGTACAAAAAAGCCCGTCCGGGTGCCAACTATCAGCACTCCCTTGACCTGCTGCGCCGCTACAAAGAAATGATGCCGCACATCCCTACCAAATCCGGCATCATGGTCGGCTTGGGCGAAACAGACGAAGACGTGCGCGAAATCATGCGCGATATGCGGGCGCACAATATCGAGATGATTACCATCGGCCAATACCTCCAGCCTTCAGACGGACACCTGCCCGTCTTGCGCTACGTCACGCCCGACCAGTTCAAAATCTTTGAAAAAGAAGCATACGAACTGGGCTTCACCAACGCCGCCATCGGCGCCATGGTCCGCTCAAGCTACCATGCCGACGAGCAGGCTGCCGAAGCATTGCGCGAAAGTCATGGCGGCGGTTGCGGTCATCACTGATAACAAAAAGGTCGTCTGAAAATTTTCAGACGACCTTTTTTCAAACAAGCGGCTTAAGCTTTATACGTCATACGTTCCCATTACGCTTGCGCTGTCCAAGATATGTCCCTGCATGGCGAAATGCAGGTCGTTGAAGCGGAAGCCGCGCGGCAGGTTTAATACGGTGTCGAGTGCGTAAACGATGAGTTCGTAGCGGTGGCGGCAGTTGGGCGGATACATGCCGCCGTAGCCTGTGGCTTCTTCGATGTCCAACTTGCCCAACAGGCTCGCCCAGCTGTTTGCGCCTTGCGTGTAGTCGGTGGCGGTCAGGCTTTCGTTTTCGGCGACGGAGGTGCGCTTGAGGTCGGCAATCAACCAGTGTGTCCACACAAATCCGCTGGCGGTAATGGCGTCTTTGTCTTCCAAAACGACGGCGAAGGATTTCGTGCCTTCGGGCGCGCCGCTGATTTCAAAGGGGATGGAGTAAGTCGGCATATCGTTCGGACTGAACTGGCTGCCGCGTTTGCCGTATTTGTCTTCAAATTCGCCGTTGACAATGGCTGAAGTCGTTACCTGCATAGTGTTCTCCTGTGGGGTTGGGAAAGGGGTCGTCTGAAAAAGGAAGGCTTGTTCAGACGGGTAATCGGATTGTTCAGTTTGCCGGACTGCCGTTTTCAGACGACCTGTTTTATACCTGCCAATCTATCGGCGTTATCCCGTTTTCCTGCAAATAGGCATTGGCGCGGGAAAAGTGTTTGCAGCCGAAGAAGCCGCGATAGGCGGACAGCGGCGAGGGGTGCGGCGCGCTGAGGACGAGATGGCGGCTGCGGTCGATAAACGCGCCTTTTTTCTGTGCGTGGCTGCCCCAAAGCATGAAGACGACGTGTTCGCGGTTTTGGTTGATTTGGTTGACCACTTCGTCGGTAAAGCGTTCCCAACCCAATGTGGCATGGGAATGCGCCTGTCCCGCGCGGACGGTGAGGACGGTATTGAGCAGCAAAACGCCCTGCTCCGCCCAATGTTGCAGATAGCCGTGTTGCGGGATACGGAAGCCTTCGATGTCGTCCGCCAGCTCTTTGTAAATATTGACCAGCGAGGGCGGGACGGCGACTCCTTCGCGGACGGAAAACGCCAGCCCATGCGCCTGTCCTGCGCCGTGATACGGGTCTTGCCCCAAAATCACGACTTTGACGTTACCGAATTCGGTTGCTTTAAAGGCGTTGAACACGTCTTCGGCAGGCGGATAGATAATCCGCCCCATGCCGCGCTCTTTTTTGACGGTTTCGATGATGTGTTGGAAATAGGGTTCGGACTTTTCCGAGCCGATTGCTTCGTGCCAAGTTTGCATATTGATGCCTTCATGATCGTGAAAAATGATTATAACGCAGCAAAATGGAGATGACGCCTTTTCTGCCGACCTTCCATTTCTTCCGGACGCATAAAATATAGTGGATTGAATTTAAATCAGGACAAGGCGA